>JASIBJ010000407.1 GCA_030045215.1 Streptosporangiaceae bacterium
GCTGTCCTACGCACCGGAGATCGCACAGGCCATGCTGCGGCAGCAGCAGGCGAGCGCGGTGGTGGGCGCGCGGTCGCGAATCGTCGAGGGGGCGGTCGGCATGGTGCAGATGGCGCTGCGGCGCCTTGAGGAAGAGAGCGTCGTCGAGCTGGACGAAGAGCGGAAGGCGGCAATGGTCTCTAACCTGCTCGTGGTCCTGTGCAGCGAGCAGGCCACCCAGCAGGTGGTCAACACAGGCTCGCTGTATCAGTGACGGAGCGTTTGGCAACACGGTGAGTGAGCGCAAGGGCGTCCTGCTGCGGCTGGATCCGGCTGTGCATGACGCCCTGGCCAAGTGGGCGGCCGACGATCTGCGCAGCACTAACGCGCAGATTGAGTTTCTGCTGCGCCGCGCGCTGGCGGAGGCCGGCCGGCTGCCCAGGCAGGCCAGGGAGATGCGCAGGCCGGGTCGGCCGCCGCGGGAGACCAGCGGGGCGGGCTAGCGCATGATCGGCCGACTCGTCGGCGCGGCTGCCTGAAGTCGCGGTCGACGACGCGCTCAGCGAGCTCGAGCAGCGCCGGTCAGGTTCGGGCCAGGCCCGCCGACCAGCCCGCGATGTCCACGACGTCCGCCTGCCGCGGGAACACCTTGTGCAGCAGGACCTGATGCACCTCAGGATCAGCGTCTAGGCAGCCGTCCGCGAGGATGGTCATCCGGTAGTCCAAGTCGGCCGCCTGGCGGACCGTTGACAGTACAACGCCGCTGGTGGCGATGCCGGCCAGGATGAGGTGATCCACGCCGGCCGATCGCAATACGACGTCGAGGTCGCTGCCTGCGAAGGCCGAGACCCGTCGCTTGGTGACGATGACCTCTCCCGGCTGCGGGGCGACCGCGGGGTGTATGGCGGCACCGGGATCGCCGTCACTGAACCGGCCTGAGCCGGCGATCACGGCGAAGCTCTTGTTGCGCTCGCTGAGCTCGGGATAGCCAGGCCGGAAGCCGATCACGACGTAAACGACCTGGATGCCGGCGCCGCGGGCTGCTGCGGCCGCGGTGCCCAGCCTGGTCAGGAAGGCGTCGTCGCCGAAGCGGTCGACGATCCCGCGCTGTACATCCATGATCAGCAACGCCGATGCCATACTGCCCGCTCCCTGTGGGTCGGTAGGAGAATGCCGGCCTCAGGGCAGGCGGTAGAGCTCTTCGACCCGGCGGACCTGGGCGACTGAACGATCGACCGGCACGCCGTGCTCCTCGAGTAGCCGCAGCACGTCGATGGTGGGCAGGCGAAAGAAGCCGATCCCGCCCTGCCCGTCCCTGAGCCTGAGCCAGACGGCGATCCGGCTGTGCGGCAGGGTGACCTGCTCGGCTATCGCGAGCTCCGAGTACCGAGCCTCCCAGGTCGGCACGATCCACCGGCTTATCAGGTGCCCTCGGAGCCGGACACCCCAGTCGAAGAACTCCAGCACCGCCAGCGAGCCACTGGTGATGGAGTGCTTGCACAGCACGTCGCCCGGCAGGACCGCCTCGCGCTCGCTGGCTGGAGTCTCGATTTTCCGGGCGCAGGAGGCCACTCGCCTGATCCAGATGATCAGGCCTGCGATGCCCGCCACGACGAGGAGCGCGACGAGGACGACGACTTCAAGCACCAGTTTCTCCCACTATCAATCTCGCAGTCGCGATGTTCCCCGACCTTAGCCTGTTCTGGCAACTGCGAACGGCATTTGGCCAGCTCAGCGCCGCTTGAGGCGGATCGGCTCTGGGCACCGGAGGAAGGCCGCGACAGCTGCGGCCAGTAGGCTCCTGGCTATGACTAGCCAGCCCCCGCAGGCCAAGCGGATACGAGCAGAGCGGACCCATCACGGCGACACGATCATCGATGACCTTGCCTGGCTCGCGGCCAAGGATGACCCAGACACGACGTCCTTCCTCGAGGCCCAGAACGCCTATACCGCCGAGCTGACGGTCGGCCAGCAGAAGCTCCGCGAGGCGATCTTCGAGGAGATCAAGTCCAGGACGAAGGAAACCGACCTTTCCGTGCCGTTGCGGAAGGCCGGCTGGTGGTACTACACGCGCACGGTGGAGGGCAAGCAGTACGCGATTCGCTGCCGCCGCGCCGTCAGGCCCGAGGACACCCGCCCGCCGATGAGCGAGGACGGCGCCCCGCTGGCGGGCGAGGAAGTGCTGCTCGATGGCAACAAGCTGGCGGCGGGCAGCGACTTCTTCTCCATTGGCGCTTTCAGCGTCAGCCCCGACGGCAGGCAGCTTGCCTACTCCACCGACCTGGCCGGGGACGAGCGCTTCACCTTGAGATTCAAGGACCTCGTCACCGGCGAGACGGCGCCGGACGAGATTCCGGGGACGTTCTACGGCGCGGCGTGGTCGGCGGACGGAAGCGCCGTTTTCTACATCACGGTGGACGACGCCTGGCGGCCATTCCGGGTCTGGCGACACATCCTGGGGACGTCGGCCGCCGACGATGTCATCGTGTACCAGGAGGATGATGAGCGGTTCGGTGTCGGGGTCGAGCTGACCCGCAGTGAGCGTTACCTGTTCATTCATTCGGCCAGCAAGCTCACCAGCGAGGTGTGGCTGCTCGATGCCGCGAACCCGACGGGCGAGTTCACCGTAGTGGCGCCCCGCCGCCCTGGCGTGGAGTACGAGGTCGAGCACCAGGTGCGGGCCGACGGCACCGGCCGGCTCCTGATCTTGCATAACGACAGGGCGCTCAACTTCGAGCTGGCCCAGGCGCCGGTCACCGACCCGTCGGCGTGGACACCGCTGATTCCGCACGAGGACGACACCCGGCTGCTTGGTGTCGACGCCTTCGCCGGGCACATCGTGGTCTACCTGCGCCGGGAGGGACTCACCGGCCTGCGGATTATCGGCAACGACGGCCATGAGCACGAGATCGCGTTCCCTGAGCCGATCTACCAGGTCGGCCCGGCCGGGAATCCCGAGTACCAGACCGGCACATACCGGCTGAGCTACGTCTCGCTGGTCACGCCGGCCTCCGTGTACGACTGCGACGTCGCCACCGGCGAGCTCACGCTGCTCAAGCGGCAGCCGGTGCTGCCTGGCCCGGACGGCGCTGCCTACAACCCCGAGGACTACGAGCAGCACCGGCTGTGGGCAACCGCGGACGACGGAACGAAGATTCCGATATCCCTGGTCTGCGTCAAGGGAACACGGCGCGACGGGAACTCCCCGTTCCTGTTGTCTGGCTACGGCAGCTATGAGATCTCCAGCGACCCGGGCTTCTCCATCCCGCGGATCTCGCTGCTCGAGCGCGGCTTCGTCTGCGCCATCGCGCACGTACGCGGAGGCGGCGAGATGGGCCGAAGCTGGTACGACAACGGCAAGATGCTGAAGAAGATCAACACGTTCACCGACTTCATCGCGTGCGCGCGCTACGTCGTTGCGGAGAGCTGGACGTCGGCCGACCGGCTCATCGCCCGTGGCGGGTCGGCCGGCGGGCTGCTGATGGGGGCCGTGGCGAACATGGCGCCGGATGCATTTGGCGGCATCGTCGCGATGGTGCCGTTCGTGGACGCGCTGACCTCGATCCTGGATCCAACGCTGCCGCTGACGGTCCCGGAGTGGGAGGAGTGGGGCGACCCGCTGCACAATCCTGATGTCTACCGCTACATGAAGTCGTACACGCCGTACGAGAACGTGGAGCCCGGCAGGAAGTATCCGCCGATCCTGGCGGTGACCAGCCTGAACGACACCCGGGTGCTCTACCACGAGCCGGCCAAGTGGGTCGCTCGGCTGCAGGCGGAGGCCGGTGGCGGCCCGTTCCTGCTCAAGACCGAGATGGCGGCGGGTCACGGCGGTCGCAGCGGCCGGTACGACGCCTGGCGCGAGGAGGCGATGGTGCTCGCCTGGATCATCACGACGGCCGGGGCTTAGTCACCGGCAGCACGTCCATCTTTTCGGCCCGATATCCAGCGCGAACGGCTTTCTTGCGGGGAACGAGGTGGCGCCCGCCACCCGGCCCACCTGCGCGTACTTGCCGTCCGGCCCGAGCTCGAACACGGTTAGCTCGGGCCGGTCCGGGTCCGGATCGACGATCCAGTACGACCGAACGCCGAACTTTTTCCCCTTCTGTCATTTGCGGGCGAGCATTACTTCGGTGTCACCAGGCCAGTCCCAGAAAACGCCTTCGGGGGATCGTTCTCTCAGTAGTTCTCGCACCTCATCGGCGAATTCTTCGACACGGTCGCCGAAGAGGTGCGGCGCGGCATACGACATCGAGAAGTAGTTGGACAAGACGCCCTCGATGTTCTGTACGCGGTCAGGAATACCGGGGGCGAAGATCACCTGTGGCACGCCGAACCGGCTGCTGGCAAGGGCGTCCTCGAGGCTGAGGGCCTGAACCGGCGCGGTGCTCTGGCCCGCTCGCCTCGTTGATCCGAGGTACTTCCGCACCAGCTCCCTGATCTCGTCGTGCGGAATCCGCGGCGGCCCCGGGCTCGGCGGGACGGGACGCCCTTCGGCCTGATGCCGGACGAGGATCAAGGCGCCGCTCGGTTCCACCATGTCGTACACCGCCTCGGCCACCGGAACCTCGTCGGTCCAGTAGAACGACTGGCCGAACGCGACCAGTCGGTACGGCCCGGGCGCCACCGCGGGAAGCTCCTCGGCCCGGGCCTGGATCCAGGTGATGTTCGCGAGACCACGCTCCTCAGCGGCCCGGAGACCCTCGGAGATCATCGCCGGATCGGGGTCAAGGCCGACGGCGTGCTCGAACAGGCCGGCCAGTCGTACGGTAAGGCTGCCGGGACCGCACCCCACGTCCAGGAGCCTTCCGCCACCGTCCAGGCCGAGTTCCTCGGCGAGGAGAGCCTCCAGCTGGGGCGAGTAGGGCGGCCTCCCCGACCGGTAGTGGACAGCCGCGCCAGCATAGAACGAAGGGTCGTATCGCACCGCATGACATTACCAACCAAGGGGGTGCGAGCCAGCCGAGACAACCGCGGACTTACGAGCCAGATCACTGAGCGTTTTGCCGGGGTCGTAGGCGGCCTCATCTTGGCTAGCCGCTCGCACTTGGGTGATCGCGCGGTGCGCCGGAGCGAGCGACGTCGCGAACGCGGTCAGATTCGCCCAAGACATCCGCGATCTCGAACCCGTCGGCCAGGTCAGGGCGCCCCACGCCCCGTTCCAGACGACTCGCTCTCCGCAATCCCTTAGTTTGTCGGGGGTCCTTCGTCGTGAATGCCGAGTAGGCGGGCGGCGTTGCCGGCGAAGATCAGGTGCTGGTCACCGTTGGACAGGCCGAGCTGGCTGACGATCCTGGTCTGCTCGTCGTAGTAGACCCGGACCAGCCCGCGCGGGAAGTGCGATGAGTCCGAGCCGAACAGGATGCGCTCGGGCCCAACGGTCTCCAGGAACTTGCGGAAGAGGTCGGCCAGCGTCAGCGGGTACGGCATCCACCTGATCCACTCGTTGCTGCCCGAGCTGTCGACGTACACGTTCCGGCACGCCCACGCGAGCTGCAGCAACTCGCCCGGGTACCCGCAGCCGAAGTGCGGGATCACGAACGGCGTGTAAGGGAACGCCTTGGCCACGTCGTGCAGCTTCAGCGGGCTGATGTTGACGTGCGCCGCGGTGCCGCCGCCTCCGCCCAGGACGCCGAAGTGCACGAGGACCGGGATGCCGAGGTCCTCGGCGGCCTGCCAGACCGGCATCAGCGCCTCGTCGTCGATCGCGCCAGGCAGCGCGGGCGCGAGGACCTTGTAGCCGCGGAGGCCTTCCTCGCTGACCGCCCGGCGCAGCTCGTCGGCGGCGCCGGGCGAGAACGGGTCATGGTGCGCGAACCCGAGCATGCGCGGGTAGTCGCCGATGGCCTCGGCGAGCACCTTGTTGCCCCCGCCGGTGACGAACACGACGGCTTCGAGCTGGACGTTGTCGATCTCCGCGCTCCAGCGGCCCGCCTGGATCTCGGCGGACGGCTGCTTGTCTTCCGGATAGGGGAACGAGTAGTCGTCCCACCACCGTTCTTGGTACCACCGCCAGTTCCGCTTCAGCTCGGCGAGCTTGCGCTCGCCATGCTGCCAGCGGTAGGCCTCCTCTGTCGGCGGAGGTACCGGGTCAGGCACCGGGAGGTGGCAGTGGAAGTCGATGATGGGGAATCCCCAGGCGCTAGCCCGCACGGGCTGCCTCCCTGGACTTCGGCCCGGCCGCGTTCTGGTTGCCGGCGATCTGCTCGTACAGGCCCGCGGTCAGCCCGTCCCCGATACCGATGGTTTGCGCGGTCGGCGGGACCGGATCGAGCGTCCTGATCCTGGCCCCCCGTATCAGCAGGTCAAGCACGTGATCAAGAGTGCCACCGGCGACCGGGCCGCGCGTAACCGGCTACCGCTTTCCGCTCGCGCGCCCGGCGCCGTCGGCCGGCCTGCCTGATACTCGATTGCCTTCGGGGCCGCCGCCTGGCACCGTGAACACGGTGGGCGACCTGCCGGAGCGGTGGACCAGGGCCACCGTCTATCCCGACATGTGGGTGAACCCAAGCGAGGATCCTCGCAACATGGAGGGGGTCAGTCCCGACGGCGAGCTGGAGACGCTGAAGGACTACCTGAGGAACTACCGGCTGACCCTGCTGATGAAATGCGACGAACTGGACGCCGGGCAGCTGGCGCGCCGGTCGGTGCCGCCGTCGACCATGTCCCTGCTGGGCCTGCTCCGTCATCTTGCCGAGGCGGAACGGGACTGGCGCAACTGGATCGCGCCAGGGGACCCGGCACCGAAGCTGTACGGGGCGGGCGATGCCGCCTTCGACCGAGCAGTCCCGGATCAGGCGCTGGCCGACGGCGCCTTCGCTGACCTTGCCCAGGAGCAGGCGGCAACCGACCGGGTGCTGGCCGGGTACCCCGATCTGGGCACGCGGCTGGGCCGGAAGGGCATCGCCGTCCGGGAGATGTGGGTTTGCCGGATCGAGGAGTACGCGCGCCACTGCGGGCACGCCGACCTGCTGCGCGAATGCATCGATGGCCGGGTAGGCCAATAGCAGACCGGCCTTCTGGACTGCGGCCAGCCTGCCGCGCCACTGGTCGTGAGATATCTGCCGAGGCAGGCGCTCGTGTCACGCGAGAGTCACACCTCCTCGCGTTAGCTTCTGCCGTCGTGCCGGCCGGCCCGGCGAGCCGCGAGTCAGGACAGCGATGCGCGAGCGCGAGCAGGAGGATGGGGTGGACTCGCCGCCCTCGCATGCGGCTCGTGCCTTCCCCGCACCGGGCCGGCCGGCCGGCAAACCGAGGCCGCCAGGCCCCTCGCTGCAGTGGCCACCCAGCATGGCATCGCACATGCTCTCTCAGCAGATCCAGCGATGGGCGCAGGCTGGCGTGCCATCCGAGAGCGTCGAGAAGGCCGACGGGGCAGCCGCTCGGCAGCCCAGCGGCCCGCCGACGGACTGGCTAAGAGGCGAACCACCGCGCCGCGCTACCAGCCCGCCCGAGCCGAGGCCACGTCGGCTGCGGCTCGTGCACACTCGCGATCAAATCGCCGACATTGGAGCCGAAAGGGCTGATCGCTCGCCGATCCGGCAGGCACACGGCGCGCCGCCGGGGATGGCTGGGCGTTTTGCCGCAGAATGGTGCGCGTCACGAGCAACGTCGCGCCGTCACTCCTTGCAGCGCGA
>JASIBJ010000408.1 GCA_030045215.1 Streptosporangiaceae bacterium
CCGGCACGATCGCGCGGCGAAACCCCATCCGCGCGGCCTCGGCCAGCCTGCGCTGGACCCCGGTCACGCGCCGGATCTCACCGGCCAGCCCGACCTCGCCGATCGCGACAACCTCTGCCGGGATGCTGATGTTCGCCAGCGAGCTGGCGACCGCCAGCGCGAGCGCCAGATCCACCGAGGGCTCGCTCAGCCGGACACCGCCGACGGTCGCGGCGAATATGTCACACTTGCCGATCTTGAGCTCCGCGCGCTGCTGCAGCACGGCAGTGATCATTCCGACTCTCGCGAAGTCCAGCCCCGAGGTGACTCGCCGAGGATCGGCCCCGGTCTCGCAAACCAATGTCTGAACCTCGGCGACCAGCGGCCTGCGGCCCTCCAGCGTCACCGTGACGCACGTGCCAGGAACCGGATCATTTCGCTGAGAAAGGAAGAGGCCACTGGGGTCGGGCAGTCCGACGAGGCCGTACTCACCGAGCTCGAAGCAGCCGATCTCGTCGGTGGGGCCGAACCGGTTCTTCAGCGCCCTGACCATCCGCAACTGCCCGCGGGCGTCGCCCTCGAACTGCAGCACCACGTCGACAAGGTGCTCCAGTGTCCGCGGCCCCGCCACCGAGCCGTCCTTGGTGACGTGGCCGACCACGACGGTGGTCAGGCTCCGCCGCTTGGCCAGCGCGGTCAGGGCTGCGGTGATCTCCCGCACCTGCGTCACGCCGCCGGGCACACCATCCACGCCAGCCGCACTGATCGTCTGCACGGAGTCGACGATGAGCAGGTCGGGGTTCACCGCCTCGACGTGCCCGAGCAGCGCGCCGAAGTCGGTCTCGGCGGCCAGGTAGAGGCCGTCCGTGACCGCACCGATCCGATCCGCGCGCAGCCTTACCTGGGCGGCGGACTCCTCTCCCGTGACATACAGCACCCGGCCGTGCCCGGCGGCTAGCGCACCGGCCTCCAGCAGCAGGGTCGACTTACCCACCCCGGGCTCGCCGGCCAGCAGTACTACCGCCCCGCGGACAAGGCCGCCGCCCAGCACACGGTCCAGCTCACTCATGCCGGTTGGCTGCGCCCGCGCCGCGGCAGCGTCGACCCGTCCGATCGGCAGCGCCGCGAGCACCGGCGGAGCGGCCTTGAGCTGTGCCCGCGACCCCGCCCGGACCGGCGCCGCATCTGAGGGCCGCTCAGCGACCGTCCCCCAGGCCCCGCAGCCGCCGCAGCGACCCGCCCACTTGGTGCTCCGCCACCGACACTCCGCGCACTCATATACCGCCGCAGCGGCCATCCTAGCCACGCTGGCACCGTACCGGCGGCTGCCGACAGTCGGCCGGGCTGCGCCGTACCCGCGGGCGCCGCAAGCCGGGCCTCCCGGCTCCGGCGCAGCTGCCCCGACACTCGCCCGCCGCGGCAAGCCTGGGAGCGCGGGCGGCATAAGCTGGCAGTGATACCTGAGCAGAAGGAGACCCGATTGCGCAGGTCACTGGGGTGACAGGCATCCAAGTCGCGTTGTCGACGGCTTCGGTCTTCCCTGAGCGAGCCCCGGACGCGTTTGAGACCGCCGCCCGGCTGGGCTACGACGCCGTCGAGATCATGGTGACGGCCGATCCGGTCAGCCAGGACGCGGACGTGCTGCGCCGGCTGTCGGAGTACCACGGCATCCCGGTGGCAGCGGTACACGCGCCGAACCTGCTCGTCACCCAGCGGGTCTGGGGCCGCGACCCCTGGGCCAAGCTGGAGCGAGCCCGCGAGCTGGCAGAGGCCCTCGGGGCCAAGGTCGTCGTGGTGCACCCGCCGTTCCGCTGGCAGCGCGAGTATGCGAAGGACTTTGAGCTCGGCCTGGCCAGGATGACTCCGCAGGGTGACGTGGCCTTCGCCGTGGAGAACCTGTACCCGCTGCTGCGGGGTGAGACCGAGGTGGGTGCCTACGCGCCGCACTGGAACCCGGTCGAGATGGATGTCCCGCACGCCACCCTCGACGTCTCGCATACCGCCGTCTCCGACTCGGACGTGCTCGCGATGGCCAAGCAGCTCGGCGGCCGCCTCAGCCACGTCCACCTGGGCGATGGCACCAAGCCTGGCCTGCCCGACGAGCACCTCGTGCCCGGCCGCGGCACCCAGCCCTGCGCCGAGCTGCTCGGGTGGCTCGGCTCGTCCGGATATGAGGGCATCGTGGTGCTTGAGGTCAGCACCCACCGGGCCCCCACGCTCGGGGACCGGCAAGCCGACCTGGCTGAGTCGCTCGAGTTCGCCCGCCGCCATCTGGCTGGCGGGGAACCGGTGGGCCCGGCCCGTTCCGGCTCTGACAGTTCAGGCGCGGGCAGCGGCCGCTACCGTCGGTAGCTCTAGAGCTCCAGGATCAGCGTTACCGGACCGTCGTTGACGAGTTCAACCTGCATGGTCGCGCCGAATACCCCGGTCTGTACGCTTGCGCCCTGCTCGCGCAGTGCCTCGGTGAAGGCCAGCACCAGCGGCTCGGCGACCGGGCCGGGCGCCGCCGCCTGCCAGCTCGGCCGCCGCCCCTTGGCCGTGTCGGCGTACAGGGTGAACTGGCTGACGACCAGCAACGGCGCCCCGGCATCGGCGCACGACCGCTCGTCCGCCAGGATCCGCAAGTTGTAGATCTTGCGCGCCAGCGCAGCGGCGATGGCGCCGGAATCGGTGTGCGTGACGCCCAGCAGCACGAGCAGGCCGGGCGCGGGCAGCCGGGCGATCACCTCGCCGGCCACGGTCACGCTAGCGGCGCTGGCACGCTGGACGACGGCTCGCACGAGAAGGCATTGTCGCATGGGGTGAGCGAGCCGGAGCGGCGCGGCGCATCAGCGCGACGCGACGGCTGAGCGGGAAGCCAGGAGCGAGCCGGAGCGGCGCGGCGCTGCCTGGACTGAGGAGCGGGGTTTGCGACGAGGGAAGGCGGCGCATCAGCGCGACGCGACGGCTGAGCGGGAAGCAGAGAACGCCCAGCGGCATAGACTGCGGTAGCTTTCGTGCGCGCCGTCGAGGAGGGGCATCATTGGCCATGACTACTGACAATGCCAAGCCCGCCAAGGGCGGGCCCGCCACGTTGATCACCGTCGCCCCGACCGGCGCCGAGTCCGAGAAGGCTAACGTTCCCGCGCTCCCGGTGACGCTCGACGAGCTGGTCACGACGGCTAAGGAATGCGCCGCGGCGGGTGCCGCCGTGATTCACGTGCACATCAGGGACGCGCAGGCAAAGCCGACTCTGGACCCGGGGCGGCTGACCGACACCGTCTACGCCCTGCGCGAGTCCACCGACCTGATCGTCCAGCTTTCTACCGGCGGCGCGGTCACCGATCCCTACGAGCGGCGGCTCGTCGTGCTCGACGCTCGCCCGGACGCGTGCTCTCTCACCTGCGGCACGGTGAACTTCGGCGACGACGTGTTCATGAACCCATGGGGCTTCATCCGCGAGCTGTACGCGAAGACGCAGGAGTACGGTGTCGTGCCGGAGTTCGAGCTGTTCGACCTCGGGCATATCGCGACCCTGCACAGGCTGCTCGCGGAGATGGGACCGCCGGCCGGCGGGCACGTGCACTGCGACCTGGTGATGGGCGTGCCGGGCGGCATGCCAGGGGATGCAGCCACGCTGGTCTCGGCCGTTGCCGCGCTGCCCGCCGGCGCTACCTGGTCGGCAACTGGTATCGGCCGCACCACGCTGCCGGTCATGCTGGCCGCCCTGTCGGCCGGCGGGCACCTGCGGGTCGGCATGGAGGACACGGTGACCTTCTCCCGCGGTCGCCCCGTGGCGAGCAATGCCGAACTCGTCGAACGCGCGGCCACGCTGGCCGCGCTGTCGCAGCGCCCCGCCATGTCACCGACCGCGGCCAGGCAGATGCTGGGGGTGCCCGATTCTCGCTGACAATCCCGTGCTGGCCGAGGTAGTCAGGTCCGGATTCACAGAGTCCCGTCACCGGGGCAGCGCGGTCACGCTGGCAGCGGACGGCCGGGTCCTGCTGGCCGCTGGCGCTGCCGGCGAGCCCATGTTCCCCAGGTCGTCTAATAAGCCACTGCAGGCCGTGGGGATGTTGCGCTGCGGCCTGCGGCTGGACGGCAACCTGCTCGCCCTGGCTGCGGCCAGTCACTCGGGCGAGGACTTTCACGTTGCCGGGGTGCGGGAAATCCTGGCGTCCGTCGGCCTGACCGAGGACGCGCTGCAGTGCCCGCCGGACTGGCCGCTGGATGAGCAGTCGTTGCATGCCCTGATCAGGGCAGGCGGCACTCCTGATCGGGTGCACATGAACTGCAGCGGCAAGCACGCGGCCATGCTGGCGACCTGCGTGGTCAACGGCTGGCCGACGCAGACATACCGCGATCCCGAGCATCCGCTGCAGGTCCGGATCGGGCAGACGGTCTCCGAACTGGCCGGGGAGCCGGTGGCGGCGGTCGGCGTTGACGGTTGCGGCGCCCCGCTGTTTGCGATCTCGGTGCTCGGCCTGGCCAGGGCGTTCCGCAACGTGGTGCTCGGCCCCTCGGGCTCGAACGAGCGCAAGGTGGCCGACGCGATGCGGGCCTACCCGGCTTGGACCTCGGGGACGACCAGGCCCGAGCGGCGGCTCATGGACGCGGTGCCCGGACTCCTGCTGAAGGGCGGCGCCGAGGGCGTGGACGGGTTTGCGCTAGCCGACGGGCGAGCAGGCGCGCTGAAGATCGAGGACGGGGCGCCGCGCGGCCGAGTGCCCGTCACGGTCGCGCTACTGCGCGAGCTTGGAGCCGAGAGCGAGCCCGGCGCCGACGCAGCCGCCCTGGCCGAGCTGGCCCGCACGGAGGTCACCGGCGGCGGAGAACCCGTCGGCGAGATCCGGGCCACCCTGCCCCTGGCCGCCGCCGCCGTCGGCTGACCCACGCATCTAATGCCTCGGTGCTAGCTGTCGTGTTAGCATCTGCAAGCGCTTAGGTACACTGGTGATATGAGCCCGGTCAATGTCAGCGCTATCGGCGCGTATATCCGTGAACAGCGGGAGCAGGCCAAGATCTCGCTCCGCCAGCTTGCGCAGTCGGCCGGCATCTCCAACCCGTACCTGAGCCAGATCGAACGCGGGCTACGGCGACCCAGTGCCGACATCCTGCAGCAGATCGCCAAGGGGTTGCGGATCTCGGCTGAGGCCCTCTACGTCCAGGCCGGCTTCCTGGAGGACCGGCCGCCAGGATCGGTGGTCCGCGAGGCCGTCCTGACCGACCAGGAACTGACCGAGCGGCAGAAGCAGATGCTGATCGAGATCTACGAGTCGTTCCGCAAGGAGACCGCGATGACGAGGGCCGACGCGGCCGCCGTCATCGACGATCAGGCCGGCTTCGAACCGGACGAAGCCGCACTTATATGGCCAGAAGATCATAAGCCCACCGAGATCACGTCGCGGCGGCGGCTCGCGATCGCGGCGGAGTCGCAGGACGACTCCGGCCCGCTCCCCGGGGTGCGCGACGCTCAGGACGCGAAAACAGCTGAGGTCTGGAAGGCGAGCACCGTGGCCGAGGACGAGGCTGTTCCGGACTCCGAATCCGACGACGATGGCGAAGAATCCGAGAGTACAGGCGGGACAATCCATCCGTTCCCGCCACCGGCTAGCAACAGGTAGCGTGACGCCGTGACCACTATGCACGCCTTGGCTATCGGCGTCATTAACCCGACAGCCCTGAGCATCATCAACTGGGTTTTCTGGATACTGCTGCTCGCCGCCTTCGTGGTCGAGACCTGGGCCTTCATCCACGCCATCCTTCAGCCGAGCGAGTCCTTTACCGCGGCAGGCAAGCAGACTAAGCCGCTGTGGCTGATCATCTTGGGCGTCGCCTTCCTCATCGGCGTCGGAGGCGCGATCGGATACCTGGCGCTGCTGAGCTTCTTCCCGATCATCGCGTTCGTAGCGGCGGCGATCTACCTCGTCGACGTCAAGCCGAAGATCAAGCAGGTCCGTACCAGGCCTGGCACCCGGCAGGGCCCGTACGGTCCCTGGTAGTGATTTGTCGGCCGGAGGGGTAGTCGCCCGGTGCGCGGCGACCCCGGCGCTAGGCTCGGGCTCTGACGACGGCGAGCACCGGGAGG
>JASIBJ010000409.1 GCA_030045215.1 Streptosporangiaceae bacterium
GCAGCGTGCGCGCGACCGCGTCCAGCACCTGGGGCGAGGCGTTGATGTCACGACCCTGCTCGAGCCAGGTGTACCAGGTGACGCCGACTCCGGCCAGCGTCGCAACTTCCTCGCGGCGCAGGCCGGGCGTCCGGCGCCGGGATGCCGGTGGCAGGCCGACCTGCTCGGGCAAGATTCGCTCGCGCCTGCTGCGCAGGAAGCCGGCCAGCTCCTGTCGGCGGACGGCCTGTTCGCTGCGCCGGCTGGCTCCGTCGGCCGGCCCTGATTCCTGCCAGCGGCCGACCAGGTCGGTGCCGTCCGCCAGCAGCGACATCGCGGCCGGATCGATCAGGTCAGGAGTATCCGTGACCGCAATCTGCCCAGTGCGACCGGCCAGCGCGGTTCCCCCGTTGCGGTTTTGTCGGTACCCCGTCATACCGTTGTGAACGCTGGGCAGGGTCGCCGTTTCAGGTGGCTGCTCGCTCATGACTACTATCTTGCCTTGATACTTATGCGGTTACCAGGTAGTACTACTACCAGTATAACTGGGCTCTAGTACCTGGCTCTCGATCGACGGCATGCTCGTTACATGCCTTCCACACTGAACACTCCCAACCCCGCCCTGCCGTATGAGGCCGACCCGCGGCTCGGCGCGCACCGCCGTCTGGACCGGGCGGTGGGCGCGCCGCAGGGCCTGAACGGCGTCGGCCTGACGGTCGTGCTCATCGGCGTGCTGCTCCCGATGCTCGACTTCTTCATCGTCAACGTCGCGCTCCCGACGATCGACTCCGATCTGCGGGCGAGCCAGCCGATGCTGGAACTCGTCGTCTCGGGCTACGCCAGCGCGTACGCACTGCTGCTGGTCCTCGGCGGCCGCCTCGGCGACAGCCTCGGCCGTAAGCGGCTGTTCCTGATCGGGATGGCGGCCTTCACGCTCACCTCGCTGGCCTGCGGCCTGGCACCGGACGCGATGGCGCTGGTCATCGGCCGGATTGCGCAGGGCGCCTCGGCGGCTTTGATGGTCCCCCAGGTGCTGGCCACGATTCAGGCCGCTACCACGGGCGAGCGGCGCGCCAGGGCGCTCGGCCGGTACGGCGCGACCGGCGGCTTGGCCGCCGCGCTCGGACAGGTCCTCGGCGGGCTGCTGGTCTCGGCGAACATCGACGGCACCGGCTGGCGGCCGATCTTCCTGGTCAACGTCCCGATCGGGCTGGCCGGGCTGGTCCTGGCCCGGCGGTACGTGCCGGATACGCGGCACGGCAACGCCTCTCGTGTCGACGGCCGCGGCACGGTCTTGCTCGGGCTCACGGTGCTGGCCATCCTGATCCCGCTGACCGAGGGCCGGTCGCTGGGCTGGCCGGCCTGGACCGTCGCTCTGCTGGCGGCCGCCCCCTTGTTCGCGACGGCCTTCGGCTTCGCCGAGATCCGGATCGAGCGGTCGGGTCGTACCCCGCTGGTCCCGCCTTCGCTGCTGCGGCACACGAGCATGCGGATTGGCCTGCTGCTGGCGCTGCCGTTCTTCGCCGGCTTTGGCGCGTTCATGTTCTGCTACGCGCTACTGGTGCAGCAAGGGCTGCATGACAGCGCACTGACCGCCGGGGTTGGGCTGGTGCCGATGGCGGCTGCGTTCCTGCTTGCGTCGCTGTCCACCTCGCGGTTGCTCGCGCGCTACGGCGCGAGGGTGCTGGCCGCTGGCGGCCTGCTGCAGGCCGCCGGGCTCGTGGTGCTCGCGGTGACCGTGTACCTGGGCTGGCCGGGCCTGTCGATCGCGCTGCTGGCTCCTGGCCTGGCCATCGCCGGGCTCGGTCAGGGCCTGGTGATGAGCCCGCTGTTCGGGGTCGTCTTGTCGGAGGTACCGCCGACAGCGGCCGGAGCCGGAAGCGGCGTGCTGACCACCACTCAGCAGACGGCGCTGGCGCTGGGCGTCGCGACCCTCGGCAGCATGTACCTGACCCTGGCCGGTGACGGCACGGGGGTGCGGACCGGCTTCATCGCGGTGCTGGCGGTCCAGCTCGTCATCGCGTTCGCCGTAGCCGGTGGCGCCCGCCGGCTGCCCAGCTGGCAACGCCGCGAGCAGGCGGCGCCTGCGCCCTCGAGCGAACTGCTGGCGGCTGGCGCGCAGCACTAGGTTCGCCGCCCGCCCGCGTGTGCTCTCGACGGGGGAGCGGGTCAGTGCGACCCGCCCCCCGCGCCTCCCCCGACCGGCCGACCACGTTGCCGAGGTTCGGCGGCGCAAGCAGTCCGCCACGGCCGCTCGCGCCAGGCGGCGCATGGCCTTTCCATGTGCCGATTAACGGTATATAACTAGGCCATGAGTATTCGGCCGCTGCAGGAGCCCGCATTCCTGATACTGACGTCGCTGGCCGCCGGGCCTCAGCATGGATACGGGATCATGACGGACGTCGCCAAGATCTCAGCCGGCCGGGTGAAGCTGCGAGCGGGCACGCTGTATGCGGCCCTGGACCGGCTGACCTCCGCCCGGCTGCTGGAAGTCGACCACGAGGAAATCGTCGACACCCGGCTGCGCCGCTACTACCGGCTGACTCCGGCCGGCCGGGCCCGGCTGACCTCCGAGACAGCGCGGCTGCGGGCGAATGCGGCTGCCGCCGCCCGACGCCTGGGACTGGCAGATGCCTGACGGAACGGCCGGCGCCGCCCGGCTGGAGCGCCGGTACCGGCGACTGTTGCGCTTGTTCCCGCTGGAGCACCGCGGCGTCCACGGCGAGGAAATGCTCGGCGTGCTGCTGGCCGCGGCCAGGCCCGGTCAGGACAAGCCCGGCCGCGCCGACACCTCCGATCTCATCGCGGCGGCGGCCCGGATCAGGCTGCGGCCGGGCGGTGCCCTGTCGGACGGGGATGGCTGGCGGGACGCGCTAGCCGTCTTCAGCGTCGCCGCGCCGGTGCTCATGCTGGCGTCGACCGGCCTATCCAGCTGGGCCAACTATGGCTGGGGTCCGGCATCCTTCGGCTCACCGCTGGCCGCGGTTGGCGCCATCCTCCTGTGGGGTCAGGGGCTGGCGGTCCCGTTCGTGCTGCTCGGATTGCGCCGTTGGGCCGCCGTTGCTGCGGCCATCCCAGGATTGTTCTGGCTTGCCCTGGCCGCAGAGAACGTGATGAGGTCCAGTCCTCTCACCGCAACCGTGCTCCAGCTCGCGGAATATCCGGTGCTTGCCTCCGCCCTCGAGGTTGTCGCCCTGCTAGCCTCGGCCGGACCGCGCCACGGTCGGCAGCTGATGCGCGGACGGCACTGGGCGGTGCTGGCCGTCGCCGCGATACCGGTCGCGGCGCTATCGGTGACGCTGGCCCCTCCGCTGGTGCGCCAGGCCGGCGTGGCGCTGGCTGGCGCGCTAACGTGGCTTCCTTCAGCCCTGTGGGCGGAACCGGCGACTGTCTTTCACGCGATCCCCGAGGTTGTCGTCCTGGCGATGCTGCTGGCCTCCTGGCTGAGTTCGGCGGCGGGCAAGCGGCTCGCGGTGCTCTTCGGCGTGCCAGTTGGCCCCTACCTGGTGGCCGGGATGACCTTGTCCCTCGGGGGCGCGGTGGCGGCCACGTCGGCGCTGATCGGCGCCGGCATCACGGCCATGGCGGCCGGTATCGCGCTCGCCGCTGCCTGGCGGGGCCGCCGGCGGGGGCCGGCCCCGCCGGCGGCGGACTCGCCTTGACCGGCTAGCCGGTCAAGGCGACGGTAGCTCCGGTGAGGTCGACGATCCGGTGATAGCCGACGGCGGCCGGAAACTTGGCCAGCTGCCCGCGGATCCTGGCCTTCGGGCCGTCGGGCCCGGTGAGGATCATCCCGTCGGCCCCGACCGCGACCAGTTCGTCGTCGATGCGCAGCAGTACCGGCCCGTCGCGCGCGGCCGAGATCGCGGTCCGGCCCGCCCCGATGGCGGACAGAATCGCGTCCGGCTCGGGAGCGTCGGCCGCGACCCACGTCGTCGGCGCGCCCGGCGGAGCGTCTGACCCCGGCTTGTGCCAGTCACTGCCCCCGACCGGTATGGCCTCGGGGTCCCAGGCGAGCCACCAGCCGAGCGGGGTCGTCCACCTGGTGTCCAGCCAGCTCCAGTGCCAGACCTCGATCAGCGGCGGGCGCCGCTTCATCGGGGCGGCCCAGCTGACGTTCCCTCCGATCGGGTGGTTGATCGACAGCAGTCCGCCATCCCGCTCGGTGGCTTCCAGCCAGGCGTCGGGCCGCTCGCGGAAGTCGACCCAGCCGATGCTGCCCAGCGCGTTCGCATGCCCGGTCTCGGTCGT
>JASIBJ010000043.1 GCA_030045215.1 Streptosporangiaceae bacterium
GGCTCGTCCGGGTACTCGCTCAGCTGGGGCGGCGGTCCGGCCGGGCGCTGCGCCACCAGCGGCGCGGCCGGGGCCCACGCGCGCGACGCGGCCGCCGAGATCTTATTGGCGAGCGTCACGACCTGAGGCGTGGACCGGTAGTTGCGCACGAGCCTGATCACCGGTGCCGCCGGAAACTCGGAGCGGAAGCGGATGAGGTACTCGGGCGTCGCGCCGGTGAACGAGTAGATCGTCTGACGCGGATCACCAACCACGCACAAGTCGTCCCGGCCGCCTAGCCACATGTCAAGCAGCAGCTTCTGCAGCGGGTTCACGTCCTGGTACTCGTCGACCGCGAAGACGGCGTACCGATCGCGCACGGACCGCGCCGCGCCGCCGTGCTCAGACAAGATCCCGGCGGTCAGCTCCAGCACAGACTCGAAATCCACCAGGTTGCGCTCGGCCCTTACCGCCTCGTAGGCGCCGTACAGACGACCGAGGATGGCGGGCTCGACGGGGCCGGACCGGCCTGCCTTGGCGCTCGCG
Source organism: Streptosporangiaceae bacterium (assembly GCA_030045215.1). Next base: position 526 of record JASIBJ010000043.1, read on the forward strand.
GCCTCGTATTCGTCCGGCCGCACCTGCGTGACCTTGGCCCACTCGATCTCGGCGGCCGCATCCCGCAGTTCGGTCAGGCCGGCCCGCAGGCGTATTCGGCGGGCGGCCTCGGCGACCAGTCCGATCTTGGATTCGACGACCTGCGGGGCGGGCCCTCCGATGGTCACCGGCCAGAAGTGCGTCAACTGGCGCAAGGCCGCCGAGTGAAAGGTACGCGCCTGTACCTGCTCCAGGCCGGTGCCGGGGACCAGGCCGCCGAGCTGCCTGAGCCGGCCCCTCAGCTCGCCGGCGGCCCGGGTGGTGAAAGTCACGGCCAGCACCCGGCCAGGATTGATCACCCCGGTGGCGGCCAGGTAGGCGATCCGGTGGGCGATCGCGCGCGTCTTGCCGGTCCCGGCTCCAGCCAGGATGCAGACCGGCCCGCGCCCGGCCAGCGCCACCGCGCGCTGCTCAGGATCGAGCGTGGCCAAGATCGCATCGGGGCCGCGGGCGGCCGGTCCCGCCGCGGATTCGTCGTCCTGACTCTCGGCCGTCCGCACTTGACTCGTTCGCCTTCTTCCGCTGCTTCTCGATGTCCCGGTCGCCATCCTCGCGCATGCCAGTGACGTCCGGGCGCGAGCCGAAGACGGACAGGCCGGGGCGAGCTCGAGCCAGGGTCAGAATCGGACGCCAACGCCGGATATGACCGGCGATAGTGTCCATCCCCTGCTCCGCGTGAGCTAGAACTGGCCGCCTGGGTAGATCTGCGCACGGGAAGTGCGCACTCACCGCCGACGTTAGTTAGATTGGATAGCGACGCCAGGCGGATCGTAGGGACGCCGGGCTGGTAGGGAGACTGAAGTGGCGCAGCCGCTGACCATGTACACCACCACGTGGTGCGCTTTCTGCCGTAGGCTCAAGAGCCAGCTGGCGCTGGAAGGCATCGAGATCACCGAGATCAACATCGAGGACGTCCCGTCCGCGGCCGACTATGTGATGTCGGTCAACGGCGGTAACCAGACGGTGCCGACGGTGGTTTTCCCCGATGGCAGCGCTATGACGAATCCCTCAGCGAATGCAGTGAAGCAGCGCCTGGGCGAATTGGCCGAGATCCGATGACAAGCAAGCGTGCCCGCCGGGCCGAGGCGGCACTAGGGGCCGATCTCGCGCTGGCCACCCCGCTCGGCCAGTCTGGCGACCCTCAGCCCGAGCGGAACGAGGCCAGGCCTTCCGGCGGGGGACGCCGGAGCACGAAGCGCTCGAAGGCCGCGCAGCCGCAGGCCAGCGAGGCGCAGGCCAGCCAGTTCACAGATGCCAGCGTTGCCGCCGCTGCCGATCCGCCCGACGAGGAGGCGGCGAGCGCGGCGTTCGTCGTGCCTGAGGACGCGGTCGTCCGCCGCACCAAGGACGGCTGGCGCGTCGGTTCCGACGAACTACCGGACCTGACCTGCGCGATGATTCTCGCCGACCTGCTTGCCGCCGAGACCGGCATGCCCGACGCGAGACCGCCTAAGCCGCTGGGGGAGCCCGCGGGCATGGGCGAGAACGGCAAGCTGCGGACGACTGTCGGCCAGCTCGAGCATGCGCTGCTCACCCGGATCAGGGTCGAGCAGGCGATCGGAGTGCTCGCCGAACGGCATCGGATCAAGCCGCGACAGGCGTTCGAGCAGCTCAGGGACGCGGCTCGGAGCAGGGGCCGGAAGGTGATCGACATCGCCGGCGACGTCGTGGCCAGCGCGACCAATCCGCTGCTGCAGCTGCCCGACGAGTTGTCCAGGCCGAGGTCGGGCCCGCGCCGGGCGCGTCAGTCCTTCAACTAGCTGCGGTTCGCGGGCGACGCTCCATGCGAACGAGCGAACGAACTGACGCGCTGCGTCGAGTCGGGGACGACTCCTGACTCCCGCTGCGCCACCAATCTAGGTACGCATATCCGATATATCCGTTGTGCTCGCCTCCCTGCTCGCCCTCCGTGCTCCGCCTTTCACTCAAGGTTGATGCCGGCCGGCGAGGGGTAGCTAAGGCCTCAGAGACCCCAGTGGGGTCAAAGGCGAGGGCGAGAACGTGGACGACAGGGTTACCCCAGGTCGCCTGCTCATCATCGGGGGCGCTGAGGACCGATGCTACGGGGCTGGCCTGCTGGAGCGGTTCGTCGAACTCTGCGGTGGCGAGCGAGCCCGCATCGTGCTCGTCACCGCCGCAACCGACGTGCCCGAGGAGGTCCACGCCGACTACGAGCGGGTCTTCCGCAAGCTCGGCGTCCACGACACCCGCGAACTGCGGCTGCACGGCCGCGGTGACGCCGACGGCGACGAGGCGGCATCCGTGCTCTCCGGCGCCAGCGGCGTGTTTCTCAGCGGCGGCGATCAGTCAAGGCTGCGTACGCTGGTCGGATCACGGGTCAACGACCTGCTCGAGGACGGGCTGGACGAGGGCCTGATCGTTGCGGGGACGAGCGCCGGCGCGACCGCGATGGGCCGCACGATGATCCTGGGAGGCGGCGGATCCGACGTGTCGGCCGCGACGGTACGCATCGGCCCGGGGCTCGGGCTGCTGCCGCGCGCCCTGATCGACATGCACTTCGGTGAGCGCGGCCGGCTGCCCCGGCTGCTGAGCGCGGTGGCGCTCGACCCGGATCACCTCGGCCTCGGGCTCGACGAGAACACCGGGATCCTGGTCGACAACGACGGCTTCGAGGTGCTCGGGTTCGGGGTGACCACCGTCGTGGACGCGGAGGACTCCACCGTCGTGCATCCGGCCGACGAGAAAGACCCGACCACGCTGTTCGGGGTCAGGGTCCACCTGCTCCCGGCTGGCTGCAAGTTCGACTTCGAGACGCGGACGCCGTCGATCGGGCCCGCGCACGCCGAGTACTAGGCCCGCCGCGAGCCATCAAGCCAATCACCATCAGGGGCGAAGCCTGTCTCCTGCCCACCTACCGACAGCAAAGGGAGCGGACGTGCGGTTCATTGACCT
>JASIBJ010000410.1 GCA_030045215.1 Streptosporangiaceae bacterium
CAGCACATGTCGATGCAGTGGTCGGCATGCAGGTGGCTCAGGCAGATCGCGTCGATACCCTCCAGGCTCGCGTACCGCTGCAACGCGCCCAGCGCTCCGTTCCCCACATCGAGCAGCAGCCGGAACCCGCCGGTATCGATCAGATAACAGGACGCGCAGCTCTCCGGGCCAGGAAAGCTGCCCGCGCAGCCCACAATCGTTATCAGCACAGTGCCCCAGGGTATCGGGATGGGCGTTCTTAGCGGGAGGGAAGAAATCCGGCAAAGAACTGGCCCTACCCTTATGATCCGCGGCACGGCATGATCCGGATCATCGCGCATGCCCGCGGATGGCCGCCCGCCCACTCGGAGGTGTCATGACCAACCAGCCGGTCAAGCAGCACAGCGCGACGCCGCTCGCGCTGGCCGAGCCGACCGTGCACGTCCGATGGGGCTGGATCACGGGGCTGAGCCTCGCCAGCCTGGGCATGTGGATGGCCGGCCTCACGCCGGTCCAGATCCTGCTCCCGCTGCAGTTGCAGGCGGCGGATCCGCACCACAAGATCGCCGCGCTCGGGATCGTGACCGGCCTGGGGGCTGTCGCGGCCGTGATCGCGACTCCGCTGGCGGGCGCGCTCTCGGACCGGACGACGCACTCCAGGGGAATCGGCCGGCTGCGCGGCCGCCGGCACCGCTGGACGCTGGCCACGGCGATCCTGGGCGCGATCTCGCTGATCGCCCTGGGCGGCTTGAAGACGGTGGCCGGAGTCGCGATCTTGTGGGTGTTCTTCAGCGCGTTCCAGAACGCCGAGTACGCCAGCCTGAGCGCGGCCATTCCCGACCACGTGCCGGTACGGCAGCGGGCCACGGTGGCCGGCTGGGTCGGCATGCCCCAGGCTCTCGGCCTGGTCGTCGGCACCGTGCTGGTCGTGGACGTCTTCACTAAGATCCTCACGGGCTATATCAGCCTGGCCATCCTGCTCGTCGTGTTCGCGGTGCCATTCGTGTTCATGACGCCCGACCACCCGCTGGAGCCCGAGCACCGCGAAGCCTTCTCCGTCCGCGAGACCCTGAAGGCGTACTGGATCAGCCCGAAGGTATATCCGGACTTCGCCTGGGCCTGGATCACCCGGTTCCTCGCCTCGCTGGCGATCGCGATGGGCACGCTGTACCTGCTGTACTTCCTCGAAGGCCCGGTGCACTACCGGCAGCACTTCCACTCGGCCGCGACGAATGGCCTGGAGATCCTGATCATCATCTACACGGTCTGCGTCGTCCTGACCGCGATCGTCGGCGGGGTCGTCTCCGACCGGATGGGCAAGCGCAAGATGATCGTCACCGTCTCGGGGATCCTGATGGGCCTGGCCGCCGTGCTGCTGACGTTCGTGGAGACCTGGAACGCCACGCTGGTCGCGGCCGTCCTGTTCGGCATGGGCTTCGGCGCCTACCTCGCGGTCGACCAGGCCCTGATCACGCAGGTACTGCCTGCGGCCAAGAACCGGGCCAAGGATCTGGGCATCATCAACATCGCGATCGTCGGCCCCTCCGTGATCGGCCCGGCCATCGCGGCGCCGATCACGTCGATCTTCGGCTATCCGGAGCTGTTCGGGGCCACGGCCATCGTGGCCGCGCTCGGCTCGATCCTGGTCTGGCGGATCAAGAGCGTTCCGTAGTCCGCTGGTCCGCGCGGACCGCTGCGGCCTGCCCGGTGCCGTTCGCGAGGCCGCGCAGCGGTCCGCGGCCGACCCGCGCCAGCTGCCTGCTCTGGGCCACGAGCCGGCCGGCCGAGTCCCACACCTCGGCTTCCTCGTCGAACCAGCCGCCGCTGACGTGCCTGCAGCTGGTCTGCACGGCGAGCGGGCCAGGGCGCGGCGCCGCCCGCATGTGCCACGTCATCTCGACCGTCGGCGACCAGCCGGTCACGCCGAGGCCGAACACAACCGGCGGCAGGCCGTCGACGGCCATCGCCAGCAGGTACGCGTCCGGGTCCCGTTCCTCGCGGAGCCGGAAGTAGCCACGCATCTCCGCCCGGCCTGACGGCTGGCCACTGCGCCAGCCGGCGGTCGCCGGGTCCATCAGCATCTCCACGTGCGCCGCGTACCCCGCCGTCCCGTCGGACGCCAAGGTTCCTGGCCACTGGCCGAGGTCGACGCAATCCGCGATGTCGGGGAAGCCCGGCGGCGGCCCGGTCCAGTCCATTTCGGCCGATTTCGCCTCAGTGTCGTCGGACGGCCGGGCGGCCCGGCCGTCCGGGACCATGCCGGTCGTCACGGTGGTGTCCAGGATGACCTTGTCCTCCTGCCGGAGCGCCGCGCGAGCGGTCGCGGCGGTCCCGCCCTGCTTCAGCCAGGTCACCTGGATCTCGGCCGGGGCCAGCCGAGGTATCCGCAGGAAATGCGCGCTCGTCGCGACCGGATGCGGGTGCGGCGACTCGGTCAGCACGGCCCGAAGGATCGTCGCGAGCAAGGCGCCGCCGTTGACCGCCGGCGGCGCTGACCGGCCGGGGACCACGATGGCGAACCTGGCGTCAGGCTGTGCGTCGTACAGCCCGTCGGCGCGGCGGCGTACCGCCGTGGCCTCGTCAAAGATCGTCATCAGGATGCGTCTTCCCGCTCGTGCCCGCATCGCGGCGGGCGCTGTCGGCCGGCCCCGGCAGGCCGCGGAACCTTACTCGACAGTAGCTTCAGGCCCGGCCTCGTTCCGGCCAAAATCGTGGTCTCAGGCCCACAGTTGCCCCTCGAGCCGAGCCTCGGCCTCGGCCAGGGTCCCGCTGTAGGCGCCCGTCGACAGGTACTTCCAGCCACCGTCGGCTATGAGCAGCGCGATGTCGGCCCGCTGCCCCGCATTCTGCGCCTTGGCGGCCATCGCCAGGCCGGCGTGCAGCACGCAGCCGGACGAGATGCCCGCCAGCAGGCCCTCGACGTGCAGCAGTTCCCTGGTCCGACGCAGCGCGTCCGCGGACGACACCGAGAACCGGGTGGTCAGCACGCTCTCGTCATAGAGTTCGGGCACGAAGCCCTCGGAGAGGTTGCGCAGCCCGTACACCAGCTCCCCGTAGCGCGGCTCGGCTGCCACGATCTGCACGCCGGGCACGTGCTCGCGCAGGTACCTGCCCGTGCCCATCAGCGTTCCCGTGGTGCCAAGGCCCGCGACGAAGTGCGTGATCTCCGGCAGATCGGCGAGCAACTCGGGCCCGGTCGTCTCGTAGTGCGCGCGGGCGTTCGCCTCGTTGCCGTACTGGTAGAGCATCACCCAGTCCGGGTGCTCGGCGGCCATTTCCCTGGCGACCCGCACCGCCTCGTTCGAGCCCCCCGCCGCGGGCGAGAAGACGATGGTCGCGCCGAACGCCTCAAGGAGCTCGCGCCGCTCGTCCGAGGTGTTCTCGGGCATGACGCAGATCAGCTGGTACCCGCGCAGCTTGGCCACCATGGCCAGGCTTATGCCGGTGTTGCCCGAGGTGGGCTCCAGGATCGTGGCGCCCGGCGCCAGCCGGCCCTCCTTCTCCGCCGCCGCGACCATGTAGGCGGCGATGCGGTCCTTCACCGATCCGGTCGGGTTGCGGTCTTCGAGCTTTGCCCACAGCCGTACGGTCGGAGACGGCGACAGCCGGGGCAGGCCTACCAGGGGCGTGCCGCCGAGCGAGTCAAGCAGTGAGTCGTAGCGCATTCGCCTTCCAGGGAGAGCTTCGCGGCGGTCAGCGAGCGCCGCCGGCCACCGCGGGAAGCACGGTCACCGTGTCGCCGTCGCTCACCGGCGCGGCCAGCCCGCCGAGAAAACGCACGTCCTCGTCGTTCAGGTAGACGTTGACGAACCGGCGCAGCCCGTCGTCACCCACCAGTCGGTCGCGCAGCCCGTCGTAGCGGCCGTCCAAGTCGGCGAACAGCTCGCCGAGGGTCGAGCCCGCGCCCTCGACGGACTTCTCGCCGCCGGTGTAACTGCGCAGGATCGTCGGGATCCGGACCTCGATCGCCATTGCTTCGCTCCAGTGATTCATCGCTCGATGGCGGTGCTCACCGCCGCTATGCTTCGTCGTCCGCCGCCGGTCACGCTACGGCGGCCCTCACGCACGATGCAACCGGGCATCCGGCCAGATCATTCCGGGACCACAGTCACCTCTTCCTCGGTGACCTGGCCGTCGGCGATGCGGAACGAGCGGAACTCGGCTCGGTCCGGATCGCGGGTGGAAACCAGGACGTAATGGGCGGCCGGCTCCATCGCGTAGGAGATATCCGTCCGGGACGGGAAGGCCTCGGTCGCGGTGTGGGAATGGTAGATCACGACCGGCTCCTCGCCCCGGTCGTCCATCTCGCGCCACACCTTGAGCTGCTCAAGCGAGTCGAAGCGGTAGAAGGTCGGCGAGCGCTCCGCGTTCAGCATCGAGATAAACCGCTCTGGCCGGTCGGTTCCGGCCGGACCCGCGATGATTCCGCAGGCCTCGTCGGGGTGATCCGCGCGAGCGTGCGCGAAGATCTTCGCCTGCAGGCCTGCACTGATCGTCAGCATGCAGCGAGATTAGCCTGCCTCAGGTCGCGGCGAGGGATTCGCCCGCTTGGGCCGCCCTTGGCCCGGCCCGGCGGCTAGGAAAGGGCGTTGATCAGACTGTCCTGGAGCTCGCTCAGCCACTGGTAGGCCAGGATGTAGGCCGACCGCGGCTGCTCGAGCGAGAAGTCCTCCATCAGGTCCTGGTTGTCTTCGGTGATGCCCAGGCGGGTGCCGATGGCCAGCCGGACGTCATTAAGGGCGCGCAGCCACTGCTGGCACTCCGACTCGCTCAGCACGACCTCACCGCCGTCGGCGGGCAACGAGGCGAGCACGGCGTGGGCGGAGTTGATCTTAGCCGACCGCAGGCTCTCCTCGGTGTACCGGCGGAACTCGGCCGAGGCCTCCGGGTCGTCGGTATAGGCGTCAGGCAGCAATCGGGCCAGGACCGGATCCTCGGGGATCTCGTCGTTACCGCTCAGGCCGAGCAGCATTTCCAGCTCGTCCGGCGGGCCGCCCCGGTTCGGCTGACCGCTCTCGCCTTCGCTCCTGACCAGCTCGGCCACCTGGCTTACCAGCGTCCTGATGACCCCGGCTTGGGAGGGCTCAAAGAAACATGCCGCCCCGCCCGGCACCGGCCGGAACAGCGCCGCGATGTCGCGGTCGTCGTCAGCCTCGTCCCCGAATGGTTCTCCCGGCGCGCCGAAGGCGCCGGGCTCGCCGCGCGCGGCGTTGAAGTCACGACCGGCGCTATCGCCGTTCTCGGCCGGAAAATCCCCCGGTCCGGTCCCAGTCACGAGTCGTGACTCACCGTCGCCCAGAGGCCGTAGCCATGCAGGGCCTGAGCGTCCCGCTCCATGGCCTCGCGGGCGCCAGAAGACACCACGGCCTTGCCCTTGTGATGCACGTCCAGCATGAGCTTCTCGGCCACGGGCTTGGAGTAGCCGAAAACTCTCTGGAATACGTACGTCACGTAGCTCATGAGATTGATCGGATCATTCCAGACAATCGTGATCCAGGGCGGGTCCAGCCTGGCATCCTCGCTCGTGTCTGGCTGCTGTACCTCGGCCGGCGCCGTGCTCACGCTGTCACCTCCCTCGAGGCTCCTGTTCCGACGTACTCCAGTCTCCCACTGCCCGCTCGCAAGTCTTCCATTCCTGCGGACATCGTCTGGGCGGCGGCCACGCGGGACAGCCGCGCCAGCGCCGCCGTGGCGTGCGCCCGTCCGCGAGGAGGCGGCGTCACAGCCGGAGCGAAAGCCACTCAGATCCACAACACCGAGTAAACGGAACTTTTTGCCTCCTGGATGCCGACCACCACCGGTGAGAAACGCGCGGCCCCGGCCGGGTCCGCAGCCGGGATACATAGGCTGCACGAGTGAACACTGACCAGCTGAGGGCGGATGACATCGCGGAGGCCACAAGGCCGGGCAGGACAGGGCTCAGCACCGCGCTCCTGACCGATCACTACGAGCTGACGATGGTGCGCGGGGCGCTGCACAGCGGCGCCGCACACCGGCGGGCCGTGTTTGAGATGTTCGCCCGGCACCTTCCGAACGGACGGCGCTACGGCGTGGTGGCCGGAACGGGCCGCCTGCTCGACGCCATCGCGGCGTTCCGGTTCGACGACGAGCAACTGGCGTTCCTGGAGCGGACCGGGATCGCGGACCAGCTGACCCTCGACTTCCTGCGCTCCTACCAGTTCAGCGGGAACATCTGGGGATACGCCGAGGGCGACTGCTACTTTCCCGGCTCACCGATCCTGGTCGTCGACGGCACGTTCGCCGAGGCCGTTGTGCTCGAGACGCTGGTCCTGTCGATCTTCAATCATGACTGCGCGATCGCCTCGGCCGCGAGCCGGATGGTTAACGCCGCAGACGGGCGGCCGATCATCGAGATGGGCTCGCGGCGAACGCACGAGCGCGCCGCGGTCGCAGCCGCCCGCGCCGCGTACATTGCCGGCTTCTCGACCACCTCGAACCTCCAGGCTGGCCTCGACTATGGCCTGCCGACCAGCGGGACCAGCGCTCACGCGTTCACGTTGCTGTACGACTCCGAGGAGCAGGCGTTTGCGGCCCAGGTGGCCGCGCTGGGCGAAGCGACGACGCTGCTCGTCGACACCTATGACGTAGCGACGGCGGTCAAGGCCGCTGTCCGCGTCGCGGG
>JASIBJ010000411.1 GCA_030045215.1 Streptosporangiaceae bacterium
GAAGTTGAATTGCGCCTCGGTGTATCCGGTGGCTGTCTCGGTGCCGGTCGTATCGCAGTCCTCCCACTCCCGGCCGTTCCAGATCTGGCGGTCGATGTAGGCGGGATCGTCTTTATTGCGGCCGTTGTGGCCGGGGTCGATGCCAATGACCTCGCCGGCCAGCGGCAGCTTGCTCAGCGTCGGCTTGACCGGCGTTGGCTTGCCCGGCGTCTGCTTGCCCGGCGACGGCGCGGTGACGACATCGGGCCGCTGCGACGCGGTCTGGCCGGGCCTGCCGGCAGGCTGGCCCGGTGACCGGGCCGCAGAGGCGCAACCGCAGACCGCGAAGGCCACGAGCAGGAGGGCCGGCCAGCCGTGATCCCGCCGCAGGCGCATGGCCTTACGATGGCCGGACTTGAGCGGCCGCGGCAGCGTGCTCAGGCCTGGGTCCACGCCTCGCTCTGCTCCCAGAGTTGCTTGCCGAGTTCGGGGGTCGCCACCGGGCTCGGCGCTCGTTCGAGTGACTTCTCGTAATAGCGGCCGGTGACCCCGGCCAGCTCCGGTGCGGTCGCGCAGTACAGAGAGGTCTGCGCGCCCTGCTCGGTGGTCAGCATGCGCCGGGTGATCAGCGGCCGGACCGGCCAGGGCACCCGCCGCCAGATGTCGGACGCGACCACCCCCGGGTGCAGCACGTAGCTGGTCACGCCGGTGCCCTCTGTGCGCCGGCCAAGCTCCTGGCTGAATACGACGTTGCACAGCTTCGAGACCGCGTACTGGTGCATGCCGGTGATGCCGCGGCCGCGGCGGCGCAGGGCCCCGAAGTCGATGCCCTTGGCCTGGTAATGCGCGTCGCTGGCGACGGTGACGACCCTGGCGCCGCTGTCGGTCAGGCAGCCGAGCAGGGCCGTGGTGAGCGCGAAGTGACCGAGGTGGTTGACGCCGAACATCAGCTCGAAGCCATCGGCGGTCAGGCCTTGCCGGCCCGCCACCCCGGCGTTGTTGATAAGCACGTGCAGCGGCTGCCGCTGTGCGAGGAAGGCCTCGGCCGCCGCCCGCACCGAGCCGAGATCGGCCAGGTCAAGCGGCAGGAAGCGGACCGCCTCATTGCCGGTTTTCGCGATGATGCCTGCCGCCGCGGACTCGCCCTTGGCCCGCGACCTGCACGCTAGGTACACCTGGCCGCCGCGGGCCGCCAGCGCGCTGGCGGTGGCCAGTCCGATTCCGGTATTGCCGCCGGTGACCAGAAACGTCTGCCCGGAAAGGTCGCCCATACCCGCCTCGCCTCGTGGATGTGCCCAGCGGGCCTCGACGCCGCCGAGAGCCGCTTCACCGGAACCGGCTCCGAGCCTAGTCTCGAAGGACCGGAGCAGCACAGGCCAGCGGCACGGCAGGCACCCGGCCCGTCAGGAAAATTAGGTGCGCTGCCGTGGCGGCCCGTTCTAGCCTGGCTGCGTGCCCATGATCGGCAGCCGCGCGAGCAGGCTGCGAACGAAGGCGACAACGCCAATCCTCGGCGAGCGCCGCTTCCTGAATGCGTCGGAGGAAGCGGCGGGACAGACGGCGCGTGACCCGCTCCTCCCGCATTCCGCGAGGTAAGTTCCGGCACGCACTGGCTCCTCCTGCCATGTCAGGCCAGGAGGCACGCGATGCCAGCCCCGTATCGCCCAGTCCCAGATCCAGCAGGACTGATGCCTGCAGGACCGAAGCACCCCAGGGTCAGGGAATTCCTGGCCAGCAAGCGCCGCCCGGGCCATGACCAGGCCGACCCCATCGCCTACGTGGGCTCGTGGATGATCACAAAGGCGCTGGCTGCCGGCGTAAGGCTTCGGGTCGTCTATGTCTGTCCCGCGCTCCTGCCTTCCGCGGCGCTCGCGCTGGTATCGCAGGCCGTCGGCCAGGGCGCCGAGGTCTACCAGGTCAGCGAGAAGGTCATGTCCCGGCTGACCGACCGCGCCCGTCCCGACGGCATTGCCGCCCTCGGCCTTGCCCTGGCACCCACGCTGGGCGACATCCGCATCGGGCCGGGCAGCCGGGTGATGATCGCCGACGGCTGGGATCTGCCGGGCAATCTCGGCACCCTGATCCGATGTGCCGACGGGGCCGGGGCCTGCGGAGTCCTGGTAATCGAGCCAGGCTTTAGCCTCAGCCACCCACTCATCGTCAGGGCAAGCATGGGCGCCGCCCTCACAACTCCAGTGGTCGCTGCCGACAGAACCGCGGTCCGGCAGTGGTTGCGCGCGCGGGCCTTCCGCGTAGTCGCTGCAGATCCGGCTGGTAGCGATACGTACTGGGAGATTGACTATCGCGGCCCGCTCGCGATCGTGGTAGGAAGCGAACGACGCGGCCTGGCGCCGGACTGGCTGGCTGCAGCGGACAGCATCGCCGCGATCCCCATGCTGGGCAGCTGCGACTCGCTCAATGCCGCCGTGGCAGGCGCGTTGCTGCTCTACCAGTCGCTCGCGCAGGCCGCAGGCGCTACTTCAACCCATCGCGCCATGGCATCCGCCCGCACCCTGAGCGTCACCTCGCCGCCCAGCTAACCTCACGCCAGGACCGGGTGGTTGACTCTGGGCTATGCGCCTGGACCCTGCTCAGGCCCGGAGCCGGTTCGCCGCGGCGCCAGTGCTACGGCTCGCGACCGCCGGAGCGGACCGCCAGCCGCACCTGGTGCCGTGCACGTTCGTCGTCGACGACGCGGGCCGCGTCGCGATCGGCATCGACAACAAGCCGAAGGCGTCGGCGCGGCTGCGGCGGCTGAGCAACATCGGCGAGAACCCGCGCGTCAGCATGCTGGTGGATCACTACACCGACGACTGGACGCAACTGTGGTGGGCGCGGGCCGACGGTACCGCCGTCGTCGAGCTAGCCGGCGACGACCACGCCTCCCACTGGCGACTCCTCGTCGCCAAGTACCGGCAGTACGGCGGGCAGGCCCAGGGCGGCCCGGTGATCGCCGTGACCGTCGGGTCATGGTCGGGGTGGTCATTCGCCTGACGCCACGGCAAGGCGACGGGGCCGAGCAGGCCGGACACAGCTCGTTCCCGCCAGAAACTTGTTTGTGCACGTGCCGAGGCCGTCGGTACGGTGGCCACGATGATCAACTATGAGTGGCGCGGCGCGGTGCGCAATCCCGAACTGAACGCGCTGCACGCGGAGGGCTTCGGTCATGGCGTGCTCGACGACAACTGGGAAGCTCAGCTCGCCGGGCACAGCCTGGGCTGGGTCTGCGCCCGCGACGGCGGGACGCTGGTGGGCTTCGTCAACGTCGCCTGGGACGGCGGCGTGCACGCGTTCATCCTGGACACCCTTGTCGCGACGTCGGCTAGGCGCCAGGGGATCGGCACCAAGCTC
>JASIBJ010000412.1 GCA_030045215.1 Streptosporangiaceae bacterium
ATAATTTGTGCCGCCACAAACGGAGGTTCACGTTGCCGAGGCGAGCCGAACTCGCTAGTTTCCCCTCGCGGAGCGACTTTTTCGATACGAAACCCGAGGTGACCTCGCGTGGCTCTTCCCCCACTTACCCCCGAGCAGCGGGCGGCGGCGCTTGAGAAGGCGGCCCAGGCTCGCAAGGACCGTGCAGAAGTCAAAAACAAGCTCAAGCACGGCTCGACCTCCCTGCCCCAGGTCCTCAAGGAGGGGCAGACCGACGACGTCATTGGCAAGATGAAGGTGTCCGCGCTGCTGGAGTCCATGCCAGGCGTCGGTAAGGTACGGGCGAAGCAGATCATGGAGCGGCTGGGCATCGCCGAGTCGCGCCGGGTCCGTGGCCTGGGCGCCAACCAGCGCAGCTCGCTGGAGGCTGAGTTCGGCGGCGATATCTGACGGAGGCGCCTTGACGGACGGGGACGCGGGGCACAGGCTTGCCAGCGGATCACGCCGTGTGCGCGCGCTGCGGCGCGGTGCCCCTGTCCCGGCCCAGGTCACGGTGCTGTCCGGGCCCTCCGGCGTCGGCAAGGGCACGGTGGCAGCGCGACTGAAGGAGCGCTGTCCGTGGATCTGGCAGTCGGTGTCCGTCACGACGAGGCCTCCCCGGCCGGGTGAGACCGACGGCCAGGAGTATTTTTTCGCCACCAAAGACCAATTCCAGCAAATGGTCGCCGACGGCGAACTGCTCGAATGGGCGGAAAATTACGGCAACTTGTACGGCACCAGGCGCGCGCCCGTTATGCAGCGGCTGGACGAGGGCCTCCCCGCCCTGCTCGAGCTCGACGTCAAGGGAGCTCTGCAGGTCCGGGCGGCCGTGCCGGGCGCGCTGCTGATATTCCTGGCTCCCCCAACCTGGGAGGAGCTGGTCCGTCGGCTGACAGGCCGCGGTACCGAGTCGCCGGAGGTCATCAGCCGGCGGCTGGATGCGGCCAGGGACGAGCTGGCCGCCGAGAGCGAATTCGACATCACGCTGGTGAATACATCCGTCGAGGACATCTGTGACCAGCTGGTAAGCTTGATGCTTGCCCAGCAGCCCAATGGCCATACGGGCAACGACTGTAATCAAGATCCGGAAGGCACACGGTGGCAGCGACTCCGGCCGTAGAAGGCATCATCAACCCGCCGATCGACGATCTGCTCCAGGTCGTGGACAGCAAGTACGGCCTCGTGATCATGGCGTCGAAGCGCGCGCGGCAGATCAATGCCTACTACGCCCAGCTCGGCGAGGGCCTGCTTGAGTACGTCGGACCGCTGGTCGAGACCAGGGTGCAGGAGAAGCCGCTCTCCATCGCGCTGCGCGAGATCAGCGAGCGCCTGCTGAGCGCGGAGACGCCCGAGGCCTGATACGCGCCCGCCGCTCCCGGCTGACGCCGCGGCCGGCGACTCGTGCGGGCCAGAACCAGCCAGCCAGGAGGGCTGCCCATGCGCGTCATCCTGGGCGTCGCTGGCGGCATCGCCGCGTATAAGGCATGCGAGCTACTCCGGCTACTGACCGAGTCCGGGCATCAGGTCCGGGTTGTTCCCACCCAGTCCGCTCTTAACTTCGTCGGCCCCGCGACCTGGGCGGCGCTGTCGGGCCAGCCCGTGACGGCCAGCCCGTGGGACGACGTGCACGAGGTCCCGCACGTTCGTCTCGGCCAGGAGGCCGACCTGGTCATCGTTGCCCCGGCCACGGCCGACCTGCTGGCCAGGGCGGCGGCAGGCAGGTCGGATGACCTGCTCACTGCCGTGCTCCTTACCGCCCGCTGCCCGGTCGTTTTCGCGCCCGCGATGCACACCGAGATGTGGCAGCACCCCGCCACCCAGGCCAATGTCGCCACGCTGCGGAGCCGCGGCGCCTTGGTCCTTGACCCGGCGTCGGGCCGGCTCACCGGCAAGGACACCGGGCCAGGGCGCCTGCCCGAGCCCGCCGAGTTGTTCGCCGTCGCCCAGCGGGTGTTGACCAGGGGAGTGGCCGGTCTCGCACCGGACCTGGCCGGGCGCAGCGTCCTGGTCTCGGCGGGCGGGACCAGGGAGGAGCTTGACCCCGTCCGCTACCTGGGCAACTGGTCCTCCGGCCTGCAGGGCTACGCGCTGGCGAGCACCGCGGTCAGCCGTGGCGCGGAGGTGACGCTGGTCGCGGCCAACACCGGGCTGCCCGACCCGGCGGGCGCGAAGGTCATTGGCGTGAAGTCCGCTCTGCAGATGCGCTCGGAGATGCTGGCGGCGGCGCCGCTGGCCGGCGCGATCGTGATGGCGGCGGCGGTCGCCGATTACCGGCCCGCCGTGCGCAGTGAACAGAAGATCAAGAAGACGGGGGCCGCGCCCGAGCCGATAGCGCTGGTGGAGAACCCGGACATCGTCCGCGACCTGGTGGCGGCACGCCAGCGGGCCGGGCAGGTGATCGTGGCGTTCGGCGCCGAGACTGGCGACGTCGTGGCCAATGGGCGGGCGAAGCTGGCCCGCAAGGGCTGCGACCTTCTGGTGGTCAATCAGGTCGGGAACGGGCTCGCCTTCGGCACGGCGGACAACGAGGCGATCGTGCTCGGCGCTGATGGCTCAGAGGTGGTGCTGCCGCGCGGGCCCAAGGAGCAGATCGCCGACAGGATCTGGGACCTGGTTGCCGCCCGGCTGTTCTAGCCCGCCGATAATGGCGGCCTATGCGACAGCTGAGTCAGGTAGCACCCGGCGTGCTGGTGGCGACCGCGGAGATGTACACGACGACCAGCACGGTAATCCTCGGCCCTGACGGGACATGCCTCCTGGTCGACCCCGCGGTGACGCCGGCCGACGTGGCGGGCCTGGCGGCGGAGCTAGCCGGGCGCGGCCTGCAGCCCGCGGCCGGATGGGCGACGCATCCGCACTGGGACCACGTGCTGTGGAGCGCCGAACTCGGCGATGTGCCGCGATACGCGACGCCGCGGGCCGCAGAGGTGGCCGAGCGCGATCGCGCTGAACTCATTGAGGGCGTCTCGACCGAGGCTCCGGGGCACGATATCGAGCTGTTCGCCCGGCTGACGCCGCTGGCTGCCGACCGCCTGCCCTGGGACGGCCCGGTGGCGCAGATCCTCGCGCACAACGCGCACGAGGCCGGTCATGGTGCCGTGTTCCTCCCTGGCACCGGGACGCTGCTGGCCGGTGACATGCTGTCCGACGTGGAGATCCCGCTGCTGTATACCGCTGGCGCGGATGCCGTCGGCCAGTATCGCGCAGGGCTTGACCTGCTCGCCTCCCTTGACGGCGTGCGCGTCATCGTGCCCGGCCACGGTCATGTCGGAGACGGCGCGGAGTTCTTGCGCCGGGTGGACGCGGACCGGCGTTATCTCGATGCGCTGGAGCGGGGGACACTGGAGGCGGCGGAGGACGACCGGATCAGCAACGATTGGCTCAGGAACGAGCATCAGCGTCAGTTCAAGATGCTGCACGACTGACTGGTGGACGCTTGTCACATCACATGGGCCACACCGCTACAATTCGGCGGGACTCCTCTGCGCGGGGGTGCGCAGGCCAAGCACCGAGAAAGGTCGTCTAGTGGCACGTCGTCTCTTCACTTCGGAGTCCGTCACCGAAGGTCATCCGGACAAGATGGCTGACCAGATCAGCGACGCGATCCTGGACGCAATGATCAAAGGTGACGCCCGCAGCCGGGTAGCGGTCGAGACCCTCATCACCACCGGCCAGGTGCACGTAGCTGGCGAGGTGACGACCGATACGTACGTGGACATCCCCGGAATTATCAGGGAGAAGATCCTCGAGATCGGCTATGACTCGTCCGCCAAGGGGTTCGACGGTTCCTCGTGCGGCGTACAGGTGTCGATCGGCTCCCAGTCACCCGACATTGCCCAGGGCGTACGGGAGGCGGTGGAGCACCGTGAGGGCGAGGGCACGGACGAGCTTGACCGGCAGGGCGCAGGCGACCAGGGCCTCATGTTCGGCTACGCCTGCCAGGACACCCCGGAACTGATGCCGCTGCCAATCACGCTCGCGCACCGGCTCGCCCGGCGGCTGGCGACGGTCCGGCGCGACGGCACCGTGCCTTACATCCGTCCCGACGGCAAGACGCAGGTCACCATCGAGTACGCAGGCGACAAGGCGGTGCGGCTCGACACCGTCGTGGTATCCACTCAGCACGCCCCGGCCATCGATCTGGACGGCCTGCTCACCCCGGATATCCGCGAGCACGTCGTGGAGCCGGAACTGGCCGTGCTCGACCTGGACACCGCCGGGTACCGGTTGCTGGTGAACCCGACTGGCAGGTTCGAGATCGGCGGCCCGATGGGCGACGCCGGGCTCACCGGCCGCAAGATCATCATCGACACCTACGGCGGCATGGCGCGGCACGGAGGCGGCGCCTTCTCCGGCAAGGACCCTTCCAAGGTGGACCGCAGTGCCGCGTACGCGATGCGCTGGGTGGCAAAGAATGTTGTTGCCGCAGGGCTCGCCGAGCGGTGCGAGGCGCAGGTCGCCTACGCGATCGGAAAGGCCAAGCCCGTCGGCCTGTTCGTCGAGTGCTTCGGCACCGAGCACGCGCCGGTCGAGCGCATCCAGGACGCCGTGCTGCAGGTTTTCGACCTGCGCCCGGCCGCCATCATCCGCGATCTCGATCTGCTCAGGCCGATCTACTCGCAGACCGCCGCCTACGGTCACTTCGGGCGCGAGGAGCCCGACTTCTCGTGGGAGCGCACCGACCGGGCTGAGGCACTCAAGTCCGCGATCGGGTAGGTTCGCGGCCGGGACGTGACCGGCGGCGCGGACCGCTGCGCGTGAAGCGTCGGGCCAGCCAGTTTGCCGTTGTCCAGACAACGGGGGCCCGTAGCTTTTACCATCTTTAGCTGTATCTGGCCCATTCAACGCTGGTCTGGTGATGGATGTCTGAACCGAACGGCCAGGGCACTTCCAAGGCTGCGCTGAGGCAACTGGCCGAAGAAGCCGCGCCGACCGTTGAGCCGGCGACATCAGCTGACCCGTGGTTCGCGCCCGGGCCGAAGCCACAGGGATATCAGCCGCTGGACCCCGATGCCATGGACGCGGCCGGCTGGCCGAAGGCGGCCGGCAACGGACACGAGCCCGCTGAGTCAAAGGCTCCCGTGCCCGAGACTGGCGCGAGCCTGGAAACCGCGGCGGAACCGGGCGCCCAGAGCAGCGCGGATGAGTGGTTCCTGCGCACGGGCCGAGCCGGCCTGATGCCGGATTCGATGAGCGAGATCTGGGACGACGAAGACACGCATGTCTTCGCGCGGCTGGACACGGCCGGCGCGCCGCCATGGGCCGGCGACCAGCAGGATCAGGACGTCGAAGAGCCGCCGCCCTGGGAGTCGGGACCGTGGCCGGGCCCTGGGGAGGAGCGGCCGACCCCGGAGCCCCGGTCAGCTCGCGGCCAGCCCCTCGCGCCGCGGATGGCGTCCGACGACACCGGCAACTGGCAGGCCACCGCGGCGCTAGTGGCCGGAATCGTGCCGCTGGTGCTGCCGGGCGTGGTGCTGGGCGTGCTCGGTCTGCGCCGTGCGCGGAGCACCGGGACCGGCCGGATGCCCGCCTGGATCGGCATCGCGTTCTCCGCTATCTGGGCCGTCGTCCTGATCGTGGTGCTGGCCGGCGGCGGCGCGTCAGCGCCCGCCTGCTCTGCCTCGTCACAGGCGGCGGTCTCCAGCGCCATGTCGACCGTGCTGCGCGACCTGACCGATGGCGCTCCGGCGAGCACGGTGAAGGCGGACCTGAGCCAGGCGATGAGCCAGGCCAACGCGGCGGCAGCGAGCGCACAGCAGGTCTCGGCCAGAGGTGCGTACGTGGCGCTGACGACAGGGCTGTCGCGGGCGCTCGCGACCATGCAGACCAGCCACTCCACGAGCACCTATGCGGCGCTCAGCAGCCAGCTCAGCGCCGACAACGCGGCCATCACCAGCGCCTGTAAAGGCTGACCAGACCCGCCTGGTCGCGGCTCGGGCTTCGCTGTCGGCCCGGGCGCATCGGTGGCGCGCGGCTTGCTGGCGGCTCCGCGCTCGTCCTGCCGCCGGTCTCGGCCTGGCCGTGAGGCGCGGCCTGCTGGCGGCTCCGTCCGTCGTACCGCTCTGGTAGGACAGAACCGTGGTGAGTCGGGAGCAGCAGGCGGGAGCGGCTGCGGACCGCGGGGCGCCGGCAAGACGGCGGCGCGGCCGTGTGCCCCGGCAGCCCGCGGCGAGTCTTCCGGTCGCCAGGGTCGCGGTGGAGATCTCGCTGCCGAACCTGGACCGGCCATTCGACTACCTCGTCCCGGACACGCTGGCGGATGCGGCGCTGCCCGGCTGCCGGGTCCGGGTCAGGTTTGCCGGCCGTCTGACCGGCGGCTACCTGCTCGAGCGGGTAGCTGGAAGCGAGCATGAGGGGAAACTCGGCTATCTCGAGCGCGTGGTGTCACCCGAGCCGGTGCTGACGCCGGAGATCGCCGGCCTGGCCCGCGCGGTGGCCGACCGGTACGGCGGCACGCTGGCGGACGTGCTCCGGCTTGCGCTCCCGCCGCGTCACGCTGCGGCTGAGTCACGCCCGGCCCCCGACCGGACCTCTGGCCAGGCGCGACCGGGGAGGGCACCAGGCGGCCAGGCCGGCCAGCCGGCCGAGACGAGCGAGCTGGCCGAGGCGGGCGCTCCTGACGCTCCGGCCGAACTGGCCGGGCGGCAGTCCTCCCACCCCTGGGACCGCTATGAGGCCGGTCCCTCGTTCCTGGCCGCGCTGGCCGACGGCCGCAGTCCGCGAGCGGTCTGGTCGGCGCTGCCCGGCCCTGGCTGGCCGGACGAGATCGCGGTGGCGGCTGCGGCCGCGACCGCAAGCGGCCGCGGTGTGGTGATAGTCGTGCCCGACGCGCGCGACCTGGAGCGCGTCGACGCCGCTCTGGCCGCGCGGCTTGGCCCAGGGCGGCACGTGGTCCTGTCGGCCGGCCTCGGCCCGGCCGAACGCTACCGTCGCTGGCTGGCGGCCGCTCGCGGCGAGGTCAGGATCGTCGCCGGCACGAGGTCGGCTGCCTTCGCGCCGGTGGTCAGCCTCGGCCTGGTCGTGCTGTGGGACGAGGGCGACGACCTGCACGCAGAGCCAAGGGCGCCGTATCCCCACGCAAGGGAGATACTCGTCATAAGGGCGCATCGGGCTCGGGCGGGCGCGCTCATCGGAGGGTTCGCCCGCACGGCCGAGGCGGCGCTGCTGCTGTCGGGTGGCTGGGCCAGACCCCTGACGGCCAGCAGGGCCGTCGTCCGCCAGGCCGCCCCGAAGGTGCTCCCGGCTGGTGACGACCCGGAGCTCGCGCGCGATGAGGCCGCCCGTTCGGCCCGGCTGCCCAGCCTCGCGCTACGCACGGCGCGGGACGCCCTGGCCCGCGGGCCGGTGCTCGTCCAGGTCCCGCGCCAGGGCTACCTGGCCGCCGTCGCATGCGAGCGGTGCCGGACGCAGCCCCGCTGCCACTGCGGCGGCCCGGCCCAGCTGCCCGGCCCTGAGGCCGCGCTCCGATGCGGGTGGTGCGGTGCTGACCTGGGCCGACGCTGCGCCGCTTGCGGCCACGACGGCCTGCGCGCCCTGGTTACGGGGGCCACCAGGACGGCCGAGGAGCTGACCCGCGCGTTCCGGGACGTGCCGGTGCTGACGTCCGGCGGCAGCGCAGTGGTGGCGCGCGTCGGCGCCGATCCCGCGATCGTCGTCGCGACGCCGGGTGCAGAGCCGGTCGCTGCGGCCGGCTACAGCGCGGCCGTGCTGCTTGACGGGTGGGCGCTGCTCGGCCGGGCGACGCTGCGAGCTGCGGAGGAGGCGCTACGGCGGTGGATGAACGCGGCCGCGCTGGTGCGACCGGCGGCTGCGGGCGGCATCGTCGTGATCGTGGCTGATCAGGGGACCCCGGCCGTGCAGGCGCTGCTGAGATGGGATCCGGCGACATTCGCCGACCGGGAGCTGGCGGCCAGGGCCGAGCTCGGGTTCCCCCCAGCGGCCAGGATGGCGGCGCTGACCGGCACGGAGGACTCGGTCAGCGCGCTGCTTGCGTCCGCGCCCCTGCCCCCCGGTACCGAGGTGCTCGGTCCCGTGCCCGGCGGCGAGCAGGACCCGGAACTGATCCGCTACCTCGTGCGGGTTCCCAGGTCAGCGGGCGCGGATCTGGCTTCCGCCCTGCACGCGGGGCAGGCGGCGCGGACAGCGCGCAAGGACGCCGGGCAGCTGCGGGTACAGCTCGACCCGGCCGCGCTGGTCTGACTACCTACCGTCCAGGCCGTAGGGTACTTGGGTGACCAACTCACGGCCGGGCCGAGGCGCGCGCGCGGCTGGCGGCGCGTCGGGCGATGAGAGGACAGCCGGCGACAGCCAGCCGGTCCAGTCGGCCGTGCCTGCCAGTGCCGAGGCAGCCAGCGGCAATGAGGCGGGTCGCCACCGGGACCGGCCGCGCATGCCGCCGGTCCGGCTCGCGCCGCGTGAGGAGCTGGCCGCCGCGGCCAGGGTGGCGCCGCTCCTGCGCGCCGCCCGTGACCTCGGAAGCTGGGCCGACCAGCATCCAGAGGTGGGCGCCCGCCAGGTACTGGACGGCAGCGACGCTCGGGCAGCCGCGGAGGCACTCGAGCTGACCTCCGACGAGCTGGACGCAGCCTGGCAGGTCGTCGCCGCGGTGAGCGAGCAGGCCGCTGCCGGGGATCCGCTGCCAAGCTGGGGGAAGCCGCTGGCGGGCTGTGACGCCGAGGAGTTGCTGCGCGAATGGGACGTGGCCCTGGCCGCGCTGCTGGCGGCTGAGGAGCTTGACGGCTTGGCCACCGCGCTGTACACGGTGGGCGCCCCGGTCCGGATCGACGCCCTGTTCGATGCCTACTCCGCCGCCGCCGGCAGCGGCCGGGACGACCGCCAGCGACCGGGCGAGGCCGAGCACGGCGAGGCGGACGGAGGCGGCCAGGCCAGCCAGCAGGCGGGCGGAGCGCCCGACGCGAGCGAGGCTGCGGCCCTGTCCCACGCGCTGGAGACGCTGGCCGACCTGGGCGTGGTGGAGCTGGGCACCGAGGAGGCGGCGGGCGGGCTGACCGTGGGTCTCTCGCCTCTGGGCATCTGGGGCGTGCACCGCCGCCTGCTCGCGCAGGGCTGGCATGTGCCGGTGCTTGGCAGCGCGGACCGCGACGGCGCGGTCGGCCTGCTGATGACCCTGGCCAGCTGCGACGCCGAGGATGGCGAGTCCGAGATCAGCGCCTGGCTGGTCGGCCGGACGGAGGAGCAAGCAGCCGCCGAGCTGATCACGGCCGCGGCCGAGGGCTCTCCGGGCCTGCGGGGAGCCGCCTTCGCCGTGCTCGACCGGATCGGCACGTCTGCCGTCGAGGAGGTGCGGGCGGCGCTCGACCAGCCCCTGCTGCGTGCCCACGCAGCGGTCTGGCTGCATGAGCACGGCGAGGAGGCCGAACTCGGGCCCGCCGACCGGACGTGGCTGCTGGTGGACCTGGGCGCGGGGCTGCTGGAAGAGGCGGATGCGCGCGACGTCGTCGCCGAACTCCTGCCCGACGTGACCCCCGAGGCGCAGGCGGAGATCGTCGCGGGCCTGTGGAAAGTCAGCCATCCCGGCGTAATCGACTTGCTCACCACGCTCAGCGAGCATCATCCGGATCCCGGCGTCGCCCGCGCGGCCAGGAAGGCTGCCTTCAAGGCCCGCTCGCCGGGGGCCGGCCGGCGCTAGCCGCTCCGTAGACTTGATCAAGCGGGCCGACTGCCCCGGACTGCCCTGGAGGACCTGAGTGAGCGTCAAGCCGATCCGCCTGTTCGGTGACCCAGTTCTGCGAACCCCCGCCGACCCGGTGACCGACTTCGACGCCGAACTGCGCAGGCTCGTCAAGGACCTTACCGACACCATGATGGAGGCGCCCGGGCTCGGCCTGGCCGCCCCGCAAATCGGCGTCGGGCTGCGAGTTTTCACGTATTACGTGGACGATGTCCTCGGCCACCTGATCAACCCGTCGCTCGCGCTGTCGGAAGAGCGGGAGGAGGACGACGAGGGTTGCCTGTCGTTCCCTGGCCTGGCCTACCCGGTCGATCGCGCCTACGGGGTCGTCGCCAAGGGCTTCGACATGCACGGCGAGCCAGTGACGGTGGAGGGCACCAGCCAGCTGGCCCGGTGCATTCAGCACGAGACCGATCACCTCGACGGCGTCCTGTTCATCGATCGGCTCGAGGCCGCGCAGCGCAAGCTGGCGATGAAGGAGATACGGGCCGCCGACTGGTGGGGCGACCCCGTTCCGGTCGTAAAAGTGTCTCCGCACCCCACTCGCGGCAAGGCGTTCTAGCGCATGCGCCTGGTCTTCGCGGGCACGCCCGGGCCGGCCGTCGAGTCGCTTGAGGCGCTGCTCGCGTCCCGGCACGAGGTCGTCGCCGTCGTAACCAGGCCAGATGCGAAGGCCGGCCGCGGGCTGAAGAGCGGAGCCAGCCCGGTTGCGGAGCGGGCCGCGGCCGAGGGCATCGAGGTACTTCGGCCCGCCCGCGCCCGCGATTCGCAATTCCTCGACCGACTGAGGGAGATCGCGCCGGACTGCTGCCCGGTCACCGCCTACGGGGCGCTACTGCCGCAGGAGGCCCTCGACATACCGAAGCACGGCTGGGTGAACCTGCACTTCTCGCTGCTGCCGGCCTGGCGGGGCGCGGCGCCGGTGCAGGCCGCGATCCTGCACGGCGACGACGTCACCGGGGCCACGACGTTCCGCATCGTGCGCGAACTCGATGCGGGGCCGGTGTTCGGTGTGCTGACGGAGCCGGTGCGGCCCACGGACACGGCCGGGAGTCTGCTCGCGCGGCTGAGCACCGCCGGCGCCCGGCTGCTCGTCGAGACGCTGGACGGCATCGAGTCCGGCGATCTCGAGGCGCGACCGCAGCCTGCCGAGGGCGTGAGCATCGCGCCGAAGATCAGCACGTCGGACGCGGAGGTCCGGTGGCAGCAGCCCGCGATTGCCGTCGACCGGCTCATCCGCGCCTGCACGCCGGCACCCGGTGCCTGGACCCGGCTGCACGACAGCCGCATCAAGCTCGGCCCGGTCGCGCCGGACGGTGGCGCCGGATCGCTGGCGGCCGGCGAGCTGCGGGTGCTGCGCGACCGCGTGCTGGCGGGGACCGGCACCGTGCCAGTCGAGCTTGGCGAGGTGCAGCCCGACGGCAAGCGGCGCATGCGGGCCGCGGAATGGGCGCGCGGGCTGCGGCTGGACGGCGGCCCGACGGTGCTCGGCCGCGGTGGGTAACCGTTCAGGTCAGGGGAACGAGGCGCCACTGACCCGGTCGCGTCGGGAGCGCGGACGCCGTCGCGGCGAGCGTGACCCGGCGCGCCGACTGGCGGTCGACGTACTGCTGGCGGTCTCCCAGCGGGACGCATACGCGAACCTGCTGCTGCCCGAGCTGCTGAGTCAGCGCGGCCTGACCGGCCGGGATGCGGCGCTGGCGACCGAGCTCACGTACGGGACGCTGCGCGGGCGCGGTACCTACGACGCCGTCCTGCAGGTCTGCTGCGACCGCGACCTCGGCGCGCTCGACCCGGCCGTCCTTGAGGTGCTCAGGGTTGGCGCGCACCAGCTGCTCAGTACGCGCGTGCAGCCGCACGCGGCGGTGGCCACTTCGGTGACGCTGATCCGTGAGGTAGCCGGGCCGCGGCCGGCCGGCCTTGTCAACGCGGTTCTCCGGCGGGTCGCCACCAGGGACATGGCAGCGTGGATGGAGATCGCCGCGCCCGATCGCGCCAAGGATCCGGTCGGCCACCTGGCCGTCAGTCACAGCCACCCGCGCTGGATCGTCGAGGCCATGGCGGCCGCGCTCGGCGAGGATGTGACTAGTCCGCTGACCGAGACCGAGGCGCTGCTGGCCGCGGACAACGAGCGGCCGTCTGTGCATCTTTGCGCAACGCCGGGCCTCGCCGATCGCGCCGAGCTGGTGTCCGCTGGGTGCGAGCCCGCCCGCTGGTCGGATTTCGGTGCGTACCTGCCTGAGGGTGATCCGGCCGCGCTGGCGCCCGTCGCCGAGGGCCGGGCCGGTGTGCAGGACGAGGCGAGCCAGCTTGCCGCGCTCGCGGTCGCCAGGGCCAGTCTTGGCGGCGCCGACAGCCGGTGGCTGGACCTGTGCGCCGGACCCGGCGGCAAGGCACGGCTGCTCGCCGGGCTTGCCCATGGCGGCGGTGCGCGGCTGCTGGCGGCCGA
>JASIBJ010000413.1 GCA_030045215.1 Streptosporangiaceae bacterium
GTCATTGCCTCTTGTGTGTGGTTGAGAACCGTTCTGCGTAGGCACAAGCTGGGTGTTCGGTTCGCCCGGGCATTAACGGTTTGCTGGTAGAGCGGGCATGCTGCTGACGTTGGCGCGCATCGTCGTCGCGGGCGTGCAGTGGGCGCTCGCCGGGGGCTCTGCCGGGCGGGCGTTCAGCCCTCGGCGTCGGCGCCGACCACGCTGGGCGTGATGTCCGGCCCGGGTGGCGCGAGTGCCGCGGCTTTTGTCGAAGCAGTTCTCGGCGTCGGCCTCCTGGCCTTGATCATTGCCTATCTGCCGAGTTTGTATGCGGCCTTCGGGCGACGGGAGGCGCTGGTCACCAAGCTCGCTATGCGCACCGGGCTGCCCCCGGTCGGCTCGGTCATCCTCAGCCGCCTGTGGCGTCCGGCCGGGCCCCAGACGGTGCTGACCGTAACGTGGCAGGGCTGGGATGCCGCGGGTCTGGCGCTGACGGCCGTCGACCACGACTCGGGCCCGGAAGTGGGAATGTGCCTGCACGCCGGGATCAACTCCCTCCGGCATATCGCCGACTTTCACGGCATCCCTTACCGGCGAGACGCCTACCTGTACGCCCCTCCGGCGCCGTGGTCTTCTGACAAAGTGGTCGCCGCCCGCCCCCGGCCGCCAGTCATCCACGTGGGGCCGGGAAGCCTGGGCCGGGTCTATACCCCTCATCACCCGCCGCCTGGCGGTCAGCCGCCGGCTCAGTCGTGAAGAAGTCAGGGCATCCCGCCGCCAAGATGGTGGAACAGGTGCTCGGGGCGCGGTTTCTCCGGGTGCGGCGGGCCGGGTGGCACCACCAGGGTGGCCAGCAGGCCGACCAGGGCGAAGCCGGCGCCCACGAGCATCGCCACGGCCGTGCGGTGGGCGAAGCTGCCGTGTCCGGCGACTAGCATCGCGGAGACAATGGCGACGCCGAGCGCCGAGCCGCACTGCCGGGTGGCGGTCAGCAGCGCGCTGGCGGTTCCCTCAGACCGCGCAGCGACCGGACCACGCGTGCCAGCCAGAGTGGAGGCGACCTGACTGAGCCGGGCCGCGACACCGAGCGTGAACTGGGCTCCCAGCAGCCCGGCCAGTGAACCAGCGAGCACCGAGCCGGCCGACCCGGCCAGGCTCAGCAGCGCGACCAACAGGGCTATGGCAAGCGCGCGGCGCGGTCCGAGAGCCGGCACGAACCGCCCGGCCGGCCCGGCCAGCGCGAACGCTCCGGCCGCCTGCGGAATGAAGCACAAGCCAGTGAGCACCGGGCTGAGCCCTCGGCCCTCCTGCAGGTACAAGGTCAGCAGCAGGACTTGGGCAGCGTTAGCCGCGCCGAACGCGATCAGTGTCAGGTTGGCTCCGGTGATACCGCGATCCTTGAACAGCGCCAGGTTGAGCAGCGGCGCCTGGGTCCGCCGCTCTCGGACCACGAACGCGGCCAGAATGATGATCGCGGCCGCAGCCAGCACCGCGGGCTGGGTGGAGTGCAGGTTGTCACCCGCCCGCACGACGGCCAAGACCAGCAAGCCGACCCCGGCCGTGGCGGTCGCCGCACCCGGAACGTCCAGTTGCCTGCTGCGCGCCGGGGAGTCCGACGGTAGCAGCCGCATGGAGGCAGCCAGCAAGACGATCCCGACCGGGACGTTGACGAAGAAAACCAGCCGCCAGGTGAGCTCGACTAGCAGGCCCCCGAGGATCGCGCCTGACGCGAAGCCCGCCGATACGACCGCGCCGTAGGTGCCCAGGGCGCGGCTGCGTTCCCGCTCCCCAGGCCAGCTGGTGACCAGCAGGGACAGGCCTGCGGGTGCCAGCATGGCCGCGCCGATTCCCTCCACGACCCTGGACACGATCAGCAGGCCCGGCTCGACCGCGAGACCACCGGAGATGCTCGCCGCGACAAACAGGACCAGGCCGATCCGGAACAGCCTGGCCCTGCCGTAGACGTCGGCCAGCCGCCCCCCTAGCAGCAAGAACCCGCCGAAGGCGACCGCGTAGCCGCTGATCAGCCACTGCAGCGTCGTCGTGGCGACGTGCAAGTCCTTCTGGATGGAGGGCAGCGCGACGTTGACGATGGTGAAGTCCAGCACGGTCATGAACTGCGCCATCGCCAACAACAGGAGCAAGGCGAAGCCCGCATGCGGCGCGCCCGCCGAAGCCTGGGACTGCCGGGTACCTGGCTGGCTGCCGGTACTGCCCGCCTGCTGATCCCCGCCTGCAGCCGGCACCTGATCACCCCGACGTGGCACGGACATGCAGCGACCTTTCGTCACGGAAGGCGAGTCCGCGGCGGGCCGCGCGCACCTCGCCATCGGCTACTGTGTCCCGCTGGCCATGGCGGCATCCCGATCTCAAGTCTGGCGATCGAGCCCGGCCGCCGCCAGACCGCCCCTCATGTTCGTCTCCCCGTGCAGCCGCCTGGCATCCCTGCGGGTCCGGCCCCACCCAGGCCGGCACCGCTCGCGCCCAGTTCGTGCTGCAATTGGGACGTCGAATCGGCCGATGTTGCGCTGCCTCCGGTCGGGGGCACGGTAACGACCACATGAGCAGGGCACCTCGGGCAGGCGTCGGCGACAGGAGGACGTAATGGTAAGAACGGTGCGAGTAGCCGGAGTGGGCGGCTCGCTTCGTGCGGCATCGACCAGCCGCACCGCGCTGCAGGTCGCCCTCGACGGCGCGGCCGCCAGCGGGGCCGATGTCACGCCGATCTGGGTGCGGGATCTTGACCTCCCGCTGTACAGCGCCGAACACGCGCCACCGCCGGCCGCGCTCCGCTTCGCCGATGCCGTCTACGACTGCGACGCGCTGATCTGGTCGACCCCGACCTACCACGGATCGGTCAGCGGTTCATTCAAGAACGCGCTGGACTGGCTGATCTTGCTGGGCGACCGCGAGCCGGCGTACCTGTCCAATAAGCCGATCGGGTTGATCACGACCGCCGGCGGGGTCCAGGGCCTGCAGGCCGTGAACACTATGGAATTCATCGCCAGGTCGCTGCGCGGCTGGAGCGTGCCGCTCGTCCTGCCGGTGTCCCAGTCCTGGCAGTCATTCGACCCTGACGGGCACCTCAAGGACGAAGCGGTCGGTGCCCAGTTGCGCAAGCTCGGCGCTGAAGTTGTCCGGGCGGCCCGCCAGTTCCAGACGGACGGAACCTGTGACTACGCCGACGGGACGCCTGGGGCGCCCGCGGCCGGGCCGCCCGGCTGACGAGGCACAGGCAGGCGTGTATAGCTTTGGCGCGCGGCGCAAGGCTGGCGCTGGGACCTCGCCAGCCGGCGAGGGAAGTCAGAGAGGCCTTAGATGCAATTCGGGATCTTCTCGGTTAGCGATATCACCAGGGATCCGGTGTCCGGCGAGACGCCAAGCGAGGCGGAGCGGATCCAGGCGATCGTGCGGATCGCGCAGAAGGCCGAGGAGGTGGGACTGGACGTATTCGCGATCGGCGAGCATCACAATCCACCGTTCTTCTCATCCTCGCCGACAACGCTGCTGGCGTTCATCGCGGCCACTACCAAGAGGCTGACCGTGAGCACGGCGACGACGCTGATCACGACCAACGACCCGGTGCGTATCGCCGAGGAGTACGCGATGCTCCAGCACCTGTCCAAGGGACGGATGGACCTCATGCTCGGGCGGGGCAACACCGCGCCGGTGTATCCCTGGTTCGGCCAGGACATCCGGCAGAGCCTTCCGCTGGCGCTGGAGAACTACAACCTGCTGCATCGCCTGTGGCGCGAGGACGTCGTGGACTGGCAGGGGAAATACCGCACTCCGCTGCAGGGCTTCACCTCCATCCCGCGGCCGCTCGACGACGTGCCGCCGTTCGTGTGGCATGGCTCGATCCGCACGCCCGAGATCGCCGAGCAGGCCGCGTACTACGGGGACGGATTCTTCGCCAACAACATCTTCTGGCCCAAAGACCACTACGTCCGCCTGATCGGGTTCTACCGGCAGCGTTACGCCTATTACGGCCACGGCACGGAGCAGCAGGCGATCGTCGGCCTCGGCGGCCAGGCGTACATGGCCAGGAACTCCCAGGATGCCAAGCGGGAGTTCCGGCCGTACTTTGACGAGGCGCCGGTATACGGGCACGGCCCCTCGATGGAGGAGTTCATGGAGCTGACGCCGCTGTCGGTGGGCAGCCCGGCCGAGGTCATCGACAAGACGCTGACGTTCCGCGAGTACTTCGGGGACTATCAGCGCCAGTTGTTCCTGATGGACCACGCGGGCCTGCCGCTGACCACGGTGCTGGATCAGCTTGACCTGCTCGGGGGCGAGGTGGTGCCGGTGCTGCGCAAGGAGACCGAGGCCAGGCAGGACCCGCAGACGCCCGAGGCTCCCACCCACGCCAGCCTGGTCCGCGCCAGGTACGGGGATGAGCCGCCGCGCCAGCCGCGCCCGAACGCCAACCGCGGCGACAACCTCACCGGCGGCTCCCCCTATCAGGACGCCACTGCCGAGCCCCGGTCCGAATACCCGGACCTGTGATGGCGATGATGCCGAGAGCAGCCGCGAAACCTGGAGGAACTCGCCCGTGAACAGTCCCGCGCAGCAGCCATTCAAGCTAGCGGTCGTCAGCGCCGGAACCAGCGATCCTTCTTCAACCCGGCTGCTGGCCGATCGCATCGCCGACCGGGTCTGTGAGCTCGCGGCTTGCCACGCCCAGACGGTGACGCCGGGCGTCATCGAGCTGCGCGAGCTCGCGGCCGACATCTCCACCGCGCTGGTGTCGCAGCTGACCACCCCGAGGCTCCAGGCGGCGATCTCGGCCCTCGGCGAAGCCGACGGGATCATCGCCAGCACACCGGTCTACAAGGCCGGGCCCAGCGGCCTGTTCACCTCGTTCTTCCACATCCTCGATGATGACCTGATCATCGCCAGGCCCGTCGTGCTCGCCGCGACGGCCGGGACGGCGCGGCACGCTCTGGTCATCGACGATCAGGTCCGGCCCATGTTCGCATACCTGCGCGCGCTGGCCGTCCCGACCTCGCTGTTCGCGGCACCCGAGGACTGGGGTGACCCTGGCCTGAACAAGCGCATCGACCGGGCCGCGGTGGAGTTCGTGCTGCTGATGGAGAGCGGCTTCGCCCGGAAGATCAGGGACGCGTCGTGGGAGAGCTACCAGCACGAATACGGCAGCGCCGGCGGAACCGAGGTCGGCATCGACCTCGACACCGACATGATGCGCCTGGCGGCCGGCGGACCCGCGGCATAAGCCGCGTCGCGCGCCACGCGGGTGACGAGCAACTACCGCCCACCACCGCCTGAAAGCAGCCGAAGTTCCCGCGCGCGCTGCACGGCGGAGGATCGGTCCCGGGCCTGGAGCTTGGCGTAGACGTTGCGCACGTGCGTGTTGACGGTATTCACCGAGACGGACAGCTCGCTTGCGATCTCGCGCCTTGACAGGTTCGTCGGGAGATAGCGCAGCACCCTGAGCTCGCTTGGGCTGAGTTGATCGGCGTGGGTCGATGCCTCCGCTACCGGCGGCAATGACGAGCCCCGGACGACGTCAAGGACGTCGGCGAGCAGCGCGGCGTGCGCCGTCTCGTGCGGCCGGACGGCCTCGAGCAGCTCCGCCGAGCCGGACATGGCGAACGGCAAGATCAACCGGTCTGCTTCGGCGAGCGCTAGCGCGCGTTCGGCGGCCCGGACAGCCGCGCGCTCGTCGCCCAGCTCACGGCAGGCGAGGCCGGCCAGCACCAGCGCCTGGGTAACCGTTATGTAGCCAGTAACCGGTGCCGTTCGGTCAATAACGCCCTGCAGGAGATCCAGAGCTTCAGCGGGCTTGCCCTCCGCCAGGCAGATGACGGCCCCGGCATTGAGGATGTCGCCTGACCTCGCCCGGTCGCCGTCAAGAGCCTCAAGCGACGCCCGGGCTTCGGCCAGCAGCCCGACACGAGCCTGGGTGGCTATCTTCCATCCGTTGAGCTGATTCTCAAGCGCGTGCGGGCCGGCGAGTTGCAATTGCAATTGCTCGGCCGCGCTGAACTCGGCGAGCGCCTCCTCGTGCCGTCTCCGGCCTGCGCTGAGCATGCCGGCGGCAAGCCGCAGCAAGATGCCGATGCCGGGCCCGCTGTCTGACCGCAGCACCTGCCGGGCGCGCTGCAGCCACCGCTCGCCTTCGTCGAACTGACCGGTCAGGGCCATCACGCCAGCCAGGCTCACCAGCGCCGGCGCGACAATAGCTTCGGCTCCCCAGCCGTGCCGCTCGGCCAGCGATATCGCCTCCAGGCTGAGCCGCCGGGTCGTGGCGAAAGGCTGGATCTTCGAGGCGAAGGCGAGCTGGGCCAGGCAGCCGACCTCCAGATACGGCCGTCCGATCTTCCTGGCAAGATCGGCGCCTTCCTGGAGGTGGCGCTCGCTCGCCTCGTTGGCCAGCGACCACGCCTCGACGATTCCTAGGTTCATGAGTGCGACGGCTCGAAGATCGGTGTCGAGGGCGACGTCGTCGTCGGATTCCGCGGCCATGGGGGAGGCAAGGAACTGAACCTGCTCCATGACGCCGGGCAGGTTGCCGCGCCGCCGCGCCAGCGAGAGTTTCAGTGAGGCGATGGTCACCCTGAGACGGCGAAGGCGGTCTGGTGGCGCCGTCTCGGCGTATGTCTGCGCCACTGCGAGGTGGGCGGCCGCATCGTCGAGGTCTCCCTGGGCAAGATCGCTCGTGGCCCTGGCCAGGGCGAGATCGGGCCCGTCGAGGTTGGCATCCGGCGGGAAGGACCGCAGCAGCGCCTGGATGGTCTGGGTCTGCCCGTCGAGGGCGAGGCTGAAGGAGTGGTCTGCGAGCAGTCGTGCCGCGTCTGACCAGTCGCGCGCCGCTTGAGTGTGCCGGATAGCGTCGACGACGTGGCCGTGCTGGATGAACCACGCCGCGGCCCGCCGGTGCAGGGTGGGCACCTGGTCGGCCGGCGTCCGGCGTAGCTCAAGCCGCAGCAGGTCGGCGAACAGGTGGTGGTAACGAAACCACGTGCGTTGAGGGTCCAGCGATACGACGAATGCGTTGGCGTCCTCGAGATCGAGCAGGATGCGGTCCGAGCCCGGCCGGTCGGTCAGCAGGTCGCCCAGTTCGCCGTTGACCCGATCGAGCAGGGACGTGCGAACCAGAAGCTGCCGGACCTCGCCGGGCTGACGATCCAGCATCTCGGCCATCAGGTACTCGGCGACCGTACGGCTGCTGCCGGAGAACTCGGTGACGAACAGCTCCGGGTCGGGGTGCTCAGCGAGCGCGATCGCGGCAAGTCGCAGGCCCGCGGCCCAGCCCTCGGTGCGCTGATGCAGCAGCGCCACCCCGGCGTCTGACAGGGCGACTCCTGACGCGTCGAGCAACTCGCGCGCCTCGCGCAGGGTAAAGCGCAGATCGGCCGAGCGGATCTCGGCCAGCTCACCTGCCAGGCGCAGCTGATGCAGGTGCAATGGGAGATCGCGGCGCGTGGCCAGGATCGCGTGCACGTCCGCAGGCAGGTTGGCCACCAGCCGCGCGAGCTGCGTCAGTGCCTCGGATGAAGCCAGCTCGTGCAGATCGTCTATGACGAGGAACGAGGGGTTACCAAGGCCTGCGAGTTCGCAGAGCACTCGGTCGACCATGGCCTGCCCGTCGAAACCCGGCGTCGCCGCGGGCAGTTCCTGGCCGTTCTCGGTCCCGCTCGCGTGACGGACAGCCGCCAGGACGGTGAGCCAGAACAGCTGGGCGTCCTGTTGATCGCGCTGTACCTGCACGGCCGCAACCGGCTGCCGTCGGCCCGGGTCGGCTGCCCACGCACGCAACAGGCACGTCTTTCCGCTCCCGGCGGGAGCCGCGACGACCGTCACCTTCGCTGTTGCCGCGTGGTCGAGCGCGGCGAGAAGGTCTTGACGGTCGATCAGCGGGCGGGCTGCCAGCACCATGTCAGCGTACGTGCTCGGGTACCGGTGAGTGGATGTGCGTCGCACCGTAAGGGTGCTTCCGGACAATACGGAATATAGAGGATCGTCAGCCGCGGCGATCACCAGATCCAGGCGATGCCGCCTCACTTGGCCGGGCTCCACGATGGCCGCATGGATCGAGCGGTTTACGAGATCCGGGTCAGCGGACACCTCGGCGCCATGCTCCTGTCAGCGTTCCCGGCCATGGAGCCCGAGCATCGCGGCGCGGTCACAGTTCTGACCGGCATCCTGGATCAGCCCGCGCTGTACGCGGTCCTGGCTGAGATCGAGGCGCTCGGTCTTGACCTGCTGGAGGTTCGCCAGCTTCCCCCAAGGAAGGCGAAGTAACGTTGCCCAGAACGTTCATGCACAGACCAGACGACGAGAACCGTCAAACCCCGCGGCGGGCAGCCGGGCGGGCGCCTGAAGCGCGGTCAGGTGAGGCGGATGGGAGCCGCCCGGCCTGGCTGCGGGAGGCGCGTTCGCACCTGCGCGCCGCCGATCCGGTGCTGGCGCGGCTCATCGATGAGCGGCCGGACTTCGACCCGAGGGCCTGGATGGACCGGCTTCCGGCCATGGACCTCTTCGGTGCGCTGCTTTTCCAGGTCACCGGCCAGCAGCTGTCCGTGGCGGCGACCCGCCGGACCATCGCCAGGATCGAGAGCCTGTTCGGCGGGCACCTCCCGTCCCCCGCTGAGTTGCTGCGAGTCGACCCGGGCAAGCTCCGCGACGCCGGCCTGTCCTGGCGGAAGATCGGCACGCTGCGTGACCTGGCCGAGCGCTTCGGGGATGGGCGGCTGGACCCGGACGTGCTGAGCGATATGTCCGATGACGAACTCATGGCCGAGCTCACCGTGATTCCAGGAATCGGGCCCTGGACCGTACAGGGCGCGCTCCTGATCGCGCTGCGCCGGGAAGACGTGGTTCTGCCTGGCGATCTCGCGCTCCGCAAGGCCGTCAGGGCCGCCTACCGGCTCGACCATGTCCCGACACCGGAGGAAGTGCTGGCGATCGCTGAGAAGTGGCGGCCTTACCGCAGCCTCGCGACGAGCTACCTGTTCTCCGAGGCGTTCGGGTCGGACTCGTCCGGCTAGGGCAGGAAGGCGAGCGCCTGGCCGTTGAGCCTCTCCAGGCGAGCGGCGACGCCGAGGAATGTGCCGCCGGGGAAATCGAAGGCCACGACATGGTCCTTGCCGACGCAGTAGAGCCGGCCGTCGGTTCCGAACCGCAGCCCGCGCGGCCGGGCGAATCCCGTCGCGCGATCAGGCACGAACACGCGCACGAGCTGTCCGGTGGAGGCGTCGTACTCGCGGATGGTCGCCGCGGCATCGGGGGAGCCGAACGGCCACTCGCTGGAGACCACCACGTTGCCGTTCGGGGCGACGGCGAGAT
>JASIBJ010000414.1 GCA_030045215.1 Streptosporangiaceae bacterium
CGACCCAGTTGGCATCCACGCTGTACCGCGCGAACCCGCCCGCGAGCTGGTCGTACATGCCGCCGCGCGCCATCGCCGCCGCGGTTCCCGAGGCCATCGCGAGGGCACGGGGCCCGGTATCGCCCACCGACAGCCGCTCGGCGTGCCGGAGCAAGAACTCCAGCACCATGGACGGAGGGAACTTCGGCGCGCCGCCGAATCCGCCCCGACGCTCGTCGAACTCGGCCGCTAGCTGGCCGACGGCCGCGTCGCACGCCCCGGCCAGCTCGCCAGGAGCCAGACCGGCCGACGCCGAGCCGACGGCTTGTGTGTCGGTGGCGCGCTCCGCCAGCGCCGCGGCGATCTGGCTGGCCTGCTCGGCGACCTGCGTCCGGTCCTCGCGCCAGGCCTTGGTCACGGCGAGCACGAGGCGCTGGAATTGAGACCTGGGGAAATAGGTGCCGCAGAAGAACGGCTCGCGATCGGCCGTCATGAAGACCGTCATCGGCCAGCCGCCCTGCCCGGTCATGGCCTGGGTCGCGGTCATGTAGACGCTGTCGACATCCGGCCGCTCCTCGCGGTCGACCTTGATCAAGACGAGGTTCTCGTTCATGATCGCCGCGGTCTGCTCGTCCTCGAACGACTCGTGGGCCATCACGTGGCACCAGTGACACGCCGAATATCCGACCGAAAGCAGGACGGGCACATCCCGGTCCCTGGCGGCGGCAAATGCCTCGTCGCACCACGGCCACCAGTCGACCGGGTTATCCGCGTGCTGAAGCAGGTACGGGCTGGTCTGGCCAGCCAGGCGCGCCGCCATGGCTCCATCTTCCCCCGGTCGCGCTACCTGGCCGCCAGCCGGGGCCCAGGCAGCTACAATGCTGAGCGCTTCCTGCAGGTCGGCTGTGAATCCGTTCCCGCCTCTGGCCTTCAGACCTCAGGCAGGTCATGCTTGGTCGGATAGGAAGGCCTCCCGGCCGCAGCGGCGCCAGCCCGGCCCGTAGAGTGGATGAACTGACCATCGCGGTGGAAATCGCCCGGTACACTCCTCCACGGATGCCATCGAAGGGAGCCCGGCAAGCCCGGTGCCCAACCGACGGCCGCGGCGGTCGTGCTGGGCACTTCCCAAAGCGGTAGAGCTATTTGGAGAACCTATGCGCGTACTGGTCCTCGGCGGCGACGGCTTCTGTGGCTGGCCAACTTCGCTGTACCTGTCTGACCGTGGTCACGACATCACGATCGTGGACAACCTGAGCCGCCGCAAAATCGACGTCGAGCTCGAGGTCGACTCGCTCACGCCGATCCGGCCCATCCACGAGCGGATCAGCGCCTGGAAGGAAGTCTCGGGCCGGGAGATCGGTTTCGTGAACCTCGACCTGGCCACCGAGTACGACCGGATCGTCGCGGTGCTCAGCGAGATCCAGCCGGATGCAATCGTTCACTTCGCCGAGCAGCGGGCGGCGCCCTACTCGATGAAGTCCCAGAAAACCAAGCGCTACACGGTCGACAACAACGTCCGGGCCACGCACAACCTGCTGACCGCCCTGGTCGAGACCCGCGTCGACGCCGCGCTGGCACACCTCGGCACCATGGGCGTGTACGGCTACGGATGGTC
Source organism: Streptosporangiaceae bacterium (assembly GCA_030045215.1). The sequence continues at coordinate 1,595 of JASIBJ010000414.1, forward strand.
GGGCAGCGCGCCGATCCCCGAGGGCTACCTGACGGTCAAGGTGCCCACGCCAGACGGCGAGATCGAGCGGGAGATCCTGCACCCGGCCAACCCTGGCTCGGTGTATCACATGACCAAGACGCTCGACCAGTTGCTGTTCTCCTTCTACGCCAAGAACGACGGGCTGCGGATCACCGACCTGCACCAGGGCATCGTCTGGGGCACTCAGACCGACCAGACCGCGCGGGACGAGCGCCTGGTCAACCGGTTTGACTACGACGGCGACTACGGCACCGTCCTGAACCGCTTCCTCATGCAGGCCGCAATCGGCCATCCGCTCACCGTGCACGGCACCGGCGGCCAGACCCGCGCCTTCATCCACATCCGCGACACCGTCCGCTGCATCGAGATCGCGCTCACGAACCCGCCGCAGGCCGGCTCCCAGCCAATGGTGCTGAACCAGGTGACTGAGACGCACCGGCTGCTTGACCTGGCCAAGATGATCGGCGACATGACCGGCTGCGAGATCGCCTACCTGCCCAACCCGCGTCGGGAGGCGGACGAGAACGAACTGGCCGTGCGCAACGACAATTTCCTCGCGCTTGGCCTGAACCCGACCACGTTGTCGGAGGGCCTGATGGAGGAGATCTCGGAGATCGCCGCCCGCTACAAGCACCGCGTCGACCCCACGAAGATCATCGCCCGGTCGGTATGGCGGGCCGGGATGGAGACCTCCGCCGACCTGATGACCGAAGTGCCGACAGAGGAGTAGCGCCACCGGAGACTACCCGCTCTGCCGCCGCGCCCCGTGAGCCACGGGGCGCGGCGGTTTGCTTGCCAGGCAGCGGTTCTTGCCGGGCCCGGTTAACCCGGCACGGGTAGCTATCCCGCCCGGCCGGGTCCGCCGCACGGGCGCCTCGGCGCTCGCCGCCGAACCACCGCCATCGGGCTGCTACCGTGCGTGTGTGAGCTCACCGCAGCCCGCCGGGTCGCCTGCCGCCGCGCGCGGCACGAGGATCCGCGGCACTCGCCAGGCCGAAGTCCTGTCGGCCGCGCTTGACGGGCTGCCCGGATTCTGCAGTGCCCAGCAGATTCACGCGGAACTGCGCCGGCGGGGCGAGCACATCGGCCTGACGACCGTGTACCGGCACTTGCAGGTGCTCAGTGAGGACGGGCAGGTCGACGCCATCTCGAGCGCGAGCGGCGAGACCCTGTACCGGCGTTGCCGGACCGATGCCCATCATCACCACCTGACCTGCCGCAACTGCGGTCGCAGCGTCGAGGTGGAAGGCAAGGCAGTGGAGCGCTGGGCCGAGCAAGTTGCGGCCCAGGCCGGGTTTGCCGACGTGGGACATACCGTGGAGCTCTTCGGGCTTTGCCCGGATTGCTCGACTTGATCGATATCTCTACGGGTTTTGTCGTTGTCGTTGAGGTTGTTCCATCTCCCGCAGGGCGGGCGATCGACGCAGCCAGGTCTAGCGGGTCGGCAGGTCCGAATCGCCGACATGCTCGGCCAGCCAGGCATCGAGCGGGCGCGCGGCGGCGAGAAAGTCAGTGATCCGCGTCTTCGCCTCCGCCGTGCCGAGCCAGGCTCCGACCGGCCATTCCTTCCAGGCGGTGAGCCCCTTGCAGCGCAGCAATTCAATCCGCGGATGGTCGGCCGGGTAGCCCCTGGGCGCGGCCTTGAGCGTTTCGTGCCCGCCCACCGCGATATCGTGCGCGCGCACGTCGTCGATCACCTTCTCCAGCGCGCCGCCTGAACCTTCATCGGCGACAGCCTGCCTGTACCGGTCGAGCTGGTCGGGAGCCATGTAATGCATGCCGCTGCCCGCGGCGAGGCCTGCGACGGAAAGCTGAATGTAGCCGTCACCGATGACCGCGCTGATGGTCGTCTTGTACGGCGACTTGTCCTTGCTGAACCGCACGTCGCGGTACGGCCGGAAGATCTTCCCCTCACCGTACTCGGGCCCGAGTTCGGTCAGCAGCTCGGTCATCGGGCGCAAGACGCAGTCCTCGTAGATCTGCTTGTGGGCCAGCCAGTAGGTCTTGGAGTTGTCGGCCGCGAGCCCTTCATAGAAGTCGACCGCCTCCTCTGGCCAGCCCTGGAATGCCATTTCGAGCCTCGCTTCTGAAGTCGGCGGATCGTCGCAGTCTGAGCATGGCATGACCGGCCGACGCTGGCCTAACCTCTCGACCAGGCGACTCCCGGGCGCCGGACACTACGCCACGAGGACGGTTCTGGGTGCCTCCTGCTGGCGGGCGGACCCGGCCGATTCCGGTTGCCAGCACCACCGGGCCGGAGCGAGCACGATTGCCACGCCAATCAGGACGACCAGGCCCAGCCGTGCGTCGCCGCGCAGGTTCCCGTCAATCGTGAGCGCAGGAAACACGTTAAGCGCGAAGAAAACGAGCGCGGTCCAGAACGGAATCGGACGACGAGCCCCGACCAGGTCCCACAGCATCGCCCCGACGAGCAGGCCGGGGGTGTAGTAGCCGTGCGCGGCCGGGTCCAGCCCGATCCTGGCTGCCGCGCCCAGCAGCAGCACCGCGGGCCAGCGGCCCCGCCGGACGGCAATCGCGCCGAGCAGGCAGCCCAGAGCTATCTGAGCCGGCCGGACCCATGCCGGACCTTCCTTCGAGTCGACGCCGAGCACGCGCAGGCCCGAGGCGGGCGCGTTGTAGATGTGGAAGTGCAGCGCCGCAGCCGTGCCACCGGGATCGGCGAGGTAGAACGGCAGCCAGCCGGCCGCTATCACGACGAGAGCGGCACTCGCGGCAAGCAAGCACGGGCGCAGGCTCTCGCGCGCCGGCCGACCAGCCAGGTCGGCCGCCCGCCAGGCACCGATGCCGGCCGCCAGCAGCAAGACCGGCAGGAAGATGAGGCCCCAGGGCTTGGCATCGACAGACAGGCCGAGCGCCAGTCCGGTCAGCACCGGACGGCCCCTGACTCCGGCCAGCACCGCGAGCCCGGCAAACAGCAGCGCCAGCACATCATCGAGGTGGCCGTCCCCGACGGCCAGGGTTTCCCAGGCGACCATGAAAATTGCCGAGCCGGTCAGGAACGTCCATCGCGCTGCCCGGCTGGTGAGCAGTTCCGGACGGGCGATCCCCATAACTCGCCAGATCACCAGGAGGATCACCAGGCCGATGGCCGACATGATCAAATCGGCCGCGACCACCCCGTTGTCCGGGCTAAGTACCCGGATCGGTCCGGCGACCGCGAAGGCTAGCGGCCCGATCTGCAGGCAGGGGTAGCTGGCATACAGATGCAGGCCGCCTGCCAGATGGGCAAACTGCCCGCCAGGGCAGGAGTACCCCGCTGGTCCGGAGTAGAGCAGCCGACTGCCCGGCACCAGGAACGCCTTCCAGTCCAGACCGCTGCCTACCCGCCGCCCGGTTGAGCCGAGCAGCGAGAACTTGGCGCAGACTACGGTCCAGGAGACGAGCAGGACTAGCTGCCAGCGCGGCGGCAGCCAGCCCAGCCCGCTCGGCTGGCTTCCGGAATCGCGCACCGGCGCTATCGCTCCTGTCTGCCCGCCTGACGGTCTTGGCGGGCCAGGAGCACTTTATCCGGTCTGTTAGTGGCTGGGCGGATCCGACCTCGTTCCGGCAGGTCAAGAGGTCAGGATTTGGTTCCCTAATTGACGGCCCAGATCTCCCCGGCCGATCCGTAGCAGTCTTCCTGGACCAGAGCGGTGCCGCTGCCGCCGTCGCCAGGGTCATCCAGGCACTTCCCCGAGTAGTTGTTGATCAGCTCGCCGCCCGGCCCGATCAGCCACACCTGGGAGGCCTGGGTGCTCCCTTCGCAGAGATTCTGCACAACGGCCGTCCCGTCCAGCGGGCTGCTGATGAAGCTCGGCCCGGGCACGTCGAAGCAGTCGCCGGTCACCTCGATGCTGCCGTCCCCGTGCACCGTGATCATCTGGTCGGCCGTATTCGCATCGCAGCCGACCACCTCGATCGGCCCTGGTATGTCCCCTGCGCCTGAGCCCGCGGCGCACAAGCCGCGGCCGCCCGCCACCAGCGGCCCGGCGGGCAGCGTCCAGCGCACGTCCCCGGACTCGTTACATGGGCCGAGTCGCACCCGCTGGCTGGCGGACACCCTGCCGACGGCCAGGCATCCGCCGCCCTCAGCGTTTCTCAGCATGCCGTAGCCGGCTGCGATCCAGCCTTGCGCAGCCGAGCCGAGCTGGCAGGTGGCAAGCACCAGAGTGGATCCCGAGCGGCCCAGGCACTGGGGGCCCGCAGAGAGGGCGCCGGCGCTGCCTGGCGACCCGCCGGAGCTGTAGTTCCAGAGCTGCCCAGCCACGCTGGCGCACTGCTCGATCCTCACCGCGGAGCCCGCCTGGCCGGCGCCGGCATCGAGGCAAAGCCCGGTATCGTGCAGGCTCATTCGCCCTGGGGCATCGCCGGTGGTGGTAAGGGACGCGACACTGACGATCATGAAGCGCAGGGATCCGGTCATGCCCGTCGCGGCATCCTTCGCGGTGACGGTTACCTGCTGGCTTGCCGGAGCCTGCGGGAGCACGCCGCTGATGACGGCGTCGGTGGAGCCCGGAATTGCCCGGATCGACAGTCCCTGCGGCAGCCCGGTCGCGCCGTAGGCCAGGGAAGTCGCCTGCTGCCTGGCGTCGAGGCCGGTGATCCGCAGCCAGAATCTGGCGCCCGCGCCGACGTCCTGCGTGCCGGGGTCCTGAAGCGTGACCGGCCGCGTGCCGTGATCGCCGAAGGCGCCGACGCCGTCGGGCGTGCCGAGTCCCGTCGGCCCGTCATAGCCGCGGACCGCATTGCAGAGGTAGGGCCGGCTGGGCTCGCAGGTGCCGTTGCTGCCACCGATCACGTCGAACAGGCCGGCGGAATCCCGGTAGGGATAGGAGGCCGGGTACGTACCGAGGGCCGGCGTACCCGCTAGCGCGTACACGCCGGTGATGATGGCGGTGGCGATGCTCGTACCGCCGACCTCCACCCATGGCTGGCCGCCGCCGGCGTAGGTGTCATAGATCGCGACGCCGGTGCCGGGGTCGGCATCGGCCGATACGTCGTTGTCGGTGCGGTTCAGGCAGCCTGCCGGGTTATCGTCCACCTTCTCGGTCTGCCAGGAGGGCTTGGGCTCGAGCATTGAGCAGCCCGAGCCTGTGCCCAGGTTGTACGAGCTCCCATTGCGCCCGGCCTCGCCGCCGCTACCCCAGGCCCTCTCGATCCAGTGGCGGCTGGCTGATTTGTCCGGCCGCAGCGTGGTACCGCCTACGGCGGTGACGTACTGGCTGGCCGCCGGGTAACTGACGGCGTAGCCGTAGTCGCCGGACGCGACATCGACCGCGTCGCCGGGATGGTTGAAGTACTTGTCGTACGTCGTCTCGCCGGGAAACTCGGCGCCCGACCAGCTGTTGTTGATGAACCGCGCCCCGGTGGCGGCGGCGGTCGCCTCGGCCAGGCCAAGCTGTCGGATGCTCGGGTAGCTGGCCTCGATCAGCACAATGCGGCAGTTGGGGCAGATGGCCGAGATCATCTCCACGTCGACCGCCTCTTCCAGGCCCCAGTCCGCGTTAGGCCTCGGCAGCGGGGCTGCCTTGCCCGCCTGGTTCAGGACCCGCAGGCAGCCGGTGGCGGGGGTGCATGGCCGCAGGCCGAACTCCCGGCGGTACACGGCCAGGTTCGCAGCCAGATCGGGGTTGTTGTAAGCGTCGACGACGGCGACCGTCTCGCCTTGGCCTCCACGTGCCGAGGCGCGCACGAGCCGGTAGGCGCTGCGCAGGCTCGCCGGTCCGTACCCGTCCTGGCTCGCCGATGCGGTCCCGCTCGCGCCGCCCAGAGCCGGCCGGGGTCTGCCCGCGACCCGGATCACCACCTGGCAGGACATCATGCCCGCCTGGCTGGATGGCGGGCAGATCTGGCGCTCACCGGCGGGCAAGCCCGCAGCAGCCGCCCGGCGCGCGGCCGGTGCGGCGGCCCCGGGCCCGGATGGCACCGCCAGTGCCGCCGCGGGCACCGCGAGCGTAAGCAGGCCAGCCGCGATCGCTAACCGGGCGAGTGCGGCCAGAGCTCGGGTCCTGCCCATGTGCGCCTCCGGGAGGTCACGCTAGAGGTGTGCCATTGCCCTGCATATCCCGGCCGGCCGTCGCGACGGAATCGCGGTGTTATAACGGAATCGCTTCGGTCTGGAGACTCGGCTCGGTGCTCGCGCACCCGTCGAAGGCTGGCTCGGGCCGCGGCTCAGCCCGGAGCCCCTACAGGTGGCCGAGAACCGGATGCGGCACATACGGCTCCTCGAGGCGGTTCATCTCCTCGTCTGAGAGCGCAAGCTGCTCGGCCGCGAGCGCATCTTCGAGGTGGCCGGGCTTTGTCGCGCCAACGATCGGCGCGGTCACGCCGGGCCGGTGCAGCAGCCAGGCCAGGGCCACTTGCGCCGGCGGGACGCCCCGTCCGGCGGCCACCTCGGCACACCGGTCGGCCACGTCGAAGTCAGCATCGACCTTGTACAGCGTGTCGCCGAACGGATCGCTTCCGGCCCGAACCGTGTGCCGCTCACCGTCTCTTGTCCTGGTGCCGGTGAGGAACCCGCGCGCGAGCGGGCTCCACGGAATCACTCCGACACCCTGGTCGATGCACTGCGGGATCATCTCCCGCTCCTCCTCGCGGTAGACCAGGTTGTAGTGATTCTGCATCGAGACGAATCGCGTCCAGCCACGAGCATCGGCGGTGTACTGGGCCTTGGCGAACTGCCAGGCGTGCATGCTGCTCGCCCCGATGTACCGTGCCTTCCCGGCACGGACGACGTCGTGCAGCGCGGCCATCGTCTCCTCGATCGGCGTCCGGTAGTCCCACCGGTGGATCTGGTAGAGATCCACGTAGTCCATGTTCAGCCGCTCTAGCGAGGCGTCGATCGCGGCGAGTATGTGCTTGCGGGACAAGCCGCCCATGTTCTCGGCCTTGCCCATCGGCATGAACACCTTGGTCGCGACGACAACTTCATCCCGGCTGAACAGCTTCCCTAGCAGCCTGCCGGTGGCCACCTCGCTCGCCCCGCCGGAGTAGGTGTCGGCCGTGTCGTAGAAGTTGATCCCGCCGTCGGCCGCGGCGCGCACAATCGGCTCGGCGGCGTCCTCATCCAGCACCCACGGCCGCTCGCTGTTGTTGCCGTAGCTCATCATGCCGAGGCAGACGCGGGACACGCGCAATCCGGTTGAGCCGAGGTTCACGTACTTCATCTGATCTCCAGTCATCGCGGGGCGGCAGGGCACGGTCGTCGGCTGCGCCGGCTAGTGCCGGCCCAACGACACTAACCTGGCGTGCCCGGCCGCGTGGAGCGGCTGGTCGGCCCCGCGGCAGCCAGTTCGCCGGCGTCAGCCATATCGGCCGCCTCGCGGATGCCGTACCTGGCGTAGAGGCGGCGCAACGGCCGTGGCGCCCACCAGTTTGCCGAGCCGAGCAGCCGCATCGTGGCCGGGACGAGCATGACCCGGACAATGCTGGCGTCCACGATGAGAGCCACGATCATGCCGACTCCCAGCAACTTGATGAACGTGATTCCCGACGCGGAGAACGAGCCGATCACGATCAGCAGCAGCAGCGCGGCGCTGGTGATGATGCCCCCGGTACGCTGCAGCCCGCTGGCGATCGCGGCCGCGTTATCCCCGGTGACGTCGTAACGCTCGCGGATCCTGGAGAGCAGGAACACCTCGTAGTCCATCGACAGCCCGAAGATGATCGCAAGCATCAGGATCGGCATGGTTGGCTCGATCGTGCCCGTGGGCGTGAAGTGCAGCAACCCGGACAGGTGACCTTCCTGGAAGATCCACACGACGACGCCGAAGGTGGCCGCGAGCGACAGCAGGTTCATGGCGATCGCCTTGACCGGCAGCACGACCGAGCCGAAGGCCAGGAACAGCAGCGCGAACGTTGCGGCCGCCATCACCAGCGCCATCCACGGCACGGTCGCCGACAGGCCGCTTAGCTCGTCCACCAGCTGCGCGGTCTGCCCGCCCACGAACGTCCGGGACCCGTCGGGCGCACGCACCGCTCGCACCCGCTCGACGATCTGCCGGGCCTGCGCCGACAGCGGATCGGGCCGGTAGCTGAGGTCGATCCGGGCGACGTCGCCCCGCACGCCGGTCAGCTGGGCGCCCGTCACTCCGTCCACGTGGCCCAGGCTCTGCACGTAGCCAGCCAGCGCGGCCGCGCGGACCGGCGAGCCTGCCACCGGGCCGCCGAAGCGCACGAGGGACTCGATCGGGGCATCGGCGTTACCGGGGAAGTCTGCGGTCAGCGCTTGCGCGACCTGGCGCACCTCGGCGCCGGCCGGAAGGTCGCGGGCGTCGGTCCCGCCCCAGCTGACATGCAGGAACGGGGTGCCGAGGGCAAGCAGCGCCACCACGATCACGGCGGCGTAGGCCACCGGCCTGCGCATCACGCTGCGCGCGAGCCGGTACCAGCCGCCCGAATCCGCCGCCTGCTGGCGCCGGACCGAGCGCCGCACCCGCAGTGCGTTGACCTTCGGACCGAGCACGGCCAGCAGCGCAGGCAGCACGGTTAGCGCGGCCAGCATGTCGACAAGCACGGTGAGCACGCCACCGTAGCCCATGGACCGCAGGAACACCTCGGGGAACAGCAGCAAACTCGCCAGCGCTATCGCAACGGTGACGCCGGACACCGCGACCGTGCGCCCGGCGGTGGCGACCGTCCGGGCGAGGGCGTCCTCGACCGTCGGCTGGCGGTCCAGCTCCTCGCGGAACCTGCTCACGACGAACAGTCCGTAGTCGATGGCGAGCCCGAGTCCGAGGATCGTGGTGATGTTGATCGAGTAGATCGACACCGGCGTTGCCAGCGTGAGCAGCCGCAGCGCCGCGAACGAGCCGATGATGCCGGTGACGCCGATGGCGATCGGCAGGCTGGCCGCCGCCAGGCTACCGAAGATCATCAGGAGCAGGATCAGCATGACCGGCAGGGAGAAGGCCTCGGCGCGGCCGATGTCGCTGCTGACCTCATTGCTGATGGCGGCTTCGGTCGGAATCTGCCCGCCAGCCTGGACGGTAAAGCCGGGCACGGCGAGCCGGTCCTGGATGGCGTCGAACGACTTGATCCGGGCGGCATCGCTGCCGCCGGTCAGCTCCAGCACCGCGTAGGTGAGATGGCCGTTCGAGCTGACGAACTCGGGCGAGCCCGTTGACCAGTAGGTCGTCACCGAGTCGACCCGGCTGCGCGGCAGCCGGGCCAGCGAGCCGGTGACAGCGGCCCGGTAGGCCGGCGAGTGAAAGATCAGGCTGCCGCTCTTGTACAGCACCACGACGTCGTCGGCGTCGCGTCCGAACGCGCTGCTGGCCAGCGTGGCTTCCTGCTGGCTCTGGCTGTCGGGCGGTACGAAGCCCCCTTCGGACTGCAGCTTCCCGAAGACCCCTGTGCCCCAGGCAGCGGCGGCGACGACCGCAAGCACGGCCGCGACCAGAATCAGCCGTCGGCGGCGAAAGATCATGCGTCCCCAAGTCTCGAACATCCGTCTCTCCGCAGCTAGACTCGTTAGCTACCGTTGCTTCGGTAAACACTGTAAGCATTTACGTTGTAAACTTTTGCATACGGCGATAACGCGAGTCAAGCCGACCCGGTTGAGCCGGTAGAGTCAGCGACCTGAGCAGCGCCCGGGCAGCAAGGGTCGGTAAACCGATAGGCCGGGCGAGAGGGAGGATGCCGGTCATGATTCAGGCTGCGCCGCTGAGCCGACGTGACCGCGTCCGGGCTGCCACCACCAAGGAAATCCTGGAGACAGCCAGGAAACTGCTGGTAGAGGAGGGCCCAGCCGCGATCTCACTGCGCGCCATCGCGCGCGAGATGGGCATGACGGCTCCAGCCCTCTACCGGTACTTCGGCAGCCACGACGAATTGCTCCGCCACGTTGTCGCCGAGATCTTCACCGACCTGACCGACCATGTTCGCGAGGCGATCCACGCCGCGGCCGACCAGGCCGACGCGGAGATGACCGAGGCCGAGGTGATGGCGGTCAAGCTGATCGCCGGCTGCCGGGGGTTCCGAGCCTGGGCGCTCGAGCATGTGCCCGAGTTCAGCATGATCTTCGGCAGTCCGCTCCCCGGCCTGGAGGTGCTGCATGAAATCCAGCGCGATCCCTCGGTCGACTGCGGCTACCGGTTCGGCCAGGTGTTCCTCGATCTGTTCGGGAAGCTGTACGAGCAGCGCCCGTTCCCGATCCCGGCCGACGACGAAATCCAGCCGGCCCTGCGCGGTCAGCTTGCCCGCTACCGGGACTCGCTGAACTCCGACCTGCCGCTTGGCGCCCTGCAGACGTTCCTGCGCTGCTGGGTCCTGCTTTACGGAACGGTGAGCCTGGAGGTGTTCGGCCACATGGAGTTCGCGCTCGACGACGCCTCGCCGATGTTCGAGCTTATGCTGTCCGACCTCGGACCGCTGGTCGGCCTTGATGGAGTGCTGTCCGCCGGGCTGCCTACGCGGAGTAGGTAGTTCAGCTCGGTCAAGGTCAGGTAGTTCGGCTCATCTGGCTGCGGCCGCCCGCGCCGCATCATCGGATGCATGAGCACACCACTGCGTCCGCGCACCACTACCGCCTTCTTCGCACAGGCGTCGATCTCGTTCGGCGTCTCCCTGGCCGCCACCGCCCTCGGCATCGCGAATCTGCCACTTGGTGCCTGGCAGCGCGCGTTCCTCGCGATCGGCCTGTTGTTCACGGTCACTTCGGCGTTCACGCTCGCCAAGTGCGTACGGGACCGGCAGGAAGAGACAGAGGTTGTCAGCCGGGTCGACCAGGCCAGGCTGGACAAGCTGCTCTCCGAGCAGGATCTCCTCCGGGTCGACCTGCACTGACCCCAGGCCAGCACCCCGCGTTGCCCGCGCCCAGCTGGGCGCGGGCACACCCCTGCAATCAGCCCTCCGAGCCGCCGTCCTGGTCAGGCCACGTATGGGGGCGCGCCCGAGTCGGCGACCATCGGCCGTCCCGCAGCCGCCCAGTCCTCCATGCCGCCGGCCACGTTGACCGTACGCCAGCCCGCGCCGGCCAGCGCCTGCGCGGCTCGTGCCGAGCGCCGGCCGGACCGGCAGATCACATAGACGAGTTCATCCTGGGGTACCTCGGCCGCGCGATCGCCAAGCTGGCCGAGCGGGATGTGCCGGGCGTCCGGCACGTGACCCGCCGCCCATTCATCATCCTCGCGCACGTCCAGCAGCCAGACGTCATCGGGCACGCTGGCCGCAGGCTGCTCAGGAAATCTCTCCCCCATGTCGGCTCCTCGCGTCGGCGGTGTCTAGTCACCCTATGCGGTCGAGGATCAGGCCATAGGCCAGCAGGCCGACCCCCGGCACCGGTGACCAGTCCCGCTCGGGCAACCGGATGAAACCCGCCTGCTCGTAGAGCCGGTGGGCCACGACCATGTCCGGCTGGGTGAACAGCAGCAAGCGCCGGACTTGCTCCCGCTCGGCCCGATCCATCACCGTGGTGAGCAGCGCGCGGCCGAGCCCGGCGCCGCGCGCCTCAGGCAGGACCGCGAGCGCGCGGATCTCTGCGTCGCCAGGCCCGGTGACAAGCTGGCCGACGGCATCTGGCCAGGTCTGCAGCATGACCGTGCCCACCAGTTTCCCGTCCTCGGCGACGGCGACCAAGACGTGACCGGCACCGTCGAAGCCCAGCCCGCGCAGGGTCGGCTCATACTCTGACTGGGGGGACAAGAAGCCGTCCGCACGGTAGGCGACGACCCGGATCGATCCGACCTCTTCCAGCTCGTCCGGTTTCGCGTCTCTGATCTGCATCACTCCATCTAAGCGGACCTTCCCGAGTGGCCTGGCCGGTGGCGAGACCGGGCCGCATCCGCTCCGGACCGCGCGCCGGGCCGCATCCGCTCCGGACCGCGCGCCGGGTCGCGTGAGTGTGAGTTAGGTACGGCTGGATGATGGGCGCGCGCCTCGTCCGCCTTCTTCGAGGAGCCCGCGCATGACGGCTAGTCGGCCATCAGGTCATAGGCCGGGCGCAGCAGCGTGAGCAGGTCCTTGCCGCCAGCCTCGATCGCGGGCGGCTCGAACCCGCGCAGGAGCAGGTCGGCTGGAGCCGCCGCCGCAGACGGCAGTGCCCGCAGCCGGGCCGGGCTCAGCCCGGACGCCCAGAAGCCGTCGACGCACTCCGCCAGCGGCCGGTCCAGCACCTCGCCGGGCTTGGCCGCGTCGTCGGCCGCCGGGCCGGTCAGGCTGCGCAGCGCCGCCAGCAGCTGCTCGCGCCCCTTGCCTCGCCAGGCCAGCATGGCGAATGGATCATCGTCGAAGGCCTCGGCGAGCACGTAGCAGACCGCTGCCACGTGTTTGCACGGCAAGCCCCAGTCGGGACAGGAGCACGTCATCGAGAGGTCCCGTGCCGACCGCGGGAACAGCGGCGTGCCGCAATCGGCGAAGATCTCCTCGATCTGGGCTGGCATCTCGCCGGCGAGCAGCCGGGCGCGGAACACCGCTCGCGCCGCCAGCGCGCGCTCGACCTTGCGCCACTGCGCCTTGGTCAGCGGGTCGACGGTCAGTATCACCTTGTACGGCTTGACGCGCGACCCCTGTACCTGGGCGGTGACGTGGCCGGTGCCGATGTCGAGGGTCAGCACCTGGCCCGCCCTGGCGTAGTTTCGGCCCCTGGCCAGCCGGGTCTGCATGCCAAACGACTCAAGCACGTCGATGAACCGGCGTGACCACCACTGCTCGCCGATGGCCCCGCGCTTGCTCCGGGCCTTGATGCCGCCCACGGCCTTGCGTGGCCGCGCCGCCGGGAAGAATCCGCCGTCCCTCGGCCGCGGCGCGGCGTCGGTGCCGGCCGGGTCGCCCCAGGGCCCCTGTATCACTGTCATCGGGCCGGCCTCCCCGTGCTCATCACTGGGACACCGCCTCGGGCGACAGCGCGATTACCGAGCGCAGGTCGGCCACCGAAAGCTCGGTGAGCCAGCTCTCACCGGTTCCCACGATCTTGTCGGCGAGCGACTTCTTCTCCTCGATCATCGTGTCGATCCGCTCTTCGACCGTGCCCACGCAGACGAACTTGCGCACCTGGACATCCCGGCGCTGGCCAATCCTGAATGCCCGGTCGGTGGCCTGATCCTCGACCGCCGGATTCCACCAGCGGTCGACGTGGATCACGTGATTGGCCGCCGTGAGGTTGAGCCCGGTGCCGCCCGCCCTCAGTGACAGCAGGAAAAGGGACGGCCCTGTTCCCTCCTGGAACGCCGCCACCAGCTCGTCCCGCCGCGTCTTCGGCGTGCCGCCGTGCAGGTAGAGAACCTCGCAGCCAAGTCGTGCGGCCAGGTACGGCTGCAGCATGTGCCCGAACTCCGCGTACTGGGTGAAGCACAGCGCCTTATCGCCCGCGGCGATGATCTCCTCGCCAATCTCCTCCAGGCGCGCGAGCTTGCCCGACCTGCCGTCCAGCCGGGATCCGTCGGCCAGCAGGTGCGCCGGGTGGTTGCAGACCTGCTTGAGCTTGGCCATCGTCGCCAGCACGAGACCGCGCCGCTCGATGCCAGGCTCAGCCGCCTCAATGCGCTCCATCATGTCGTCGACGGTGGCCTGGTACAGCGAGGCCTGCTCGGGCGTCAGGTTGCACCAGACCTTCATCTCGAGCTTGTCGGGCAGGTCGGCGATGATCGCCTTATCGGTCTTCAGCCGGCGCAGGATGAACGGACCGGTGATCCGGCGTAGCTGGTTCGCCGCGTCCTCGTCTCCCGCTCGCTCGATCGGGATGGCGAATCGCTGCCTGAACTTCTCGGCCGAGCCGAGCAGGCCAGGACTCGTGAACTCCATGAGCGACCAGAGATCGGACAGCCGGTTCTCCACCGGCGTGCCCGTCAGCGCAATCCGCGACGCCGCGGGGATCCCGCGGACGGCCTGCGCCTGGCGAGTGCCGGAATTCTTGATGCTCTGCGCCTCGTCGCATATCACCCTGACCCACTCCACCCGGCTGAGGGCCTCACGGTCCCTGGTTGCCACGCCATAGGTGGTGATGACCAGGTCCGCCGAGGTCAGCGCGGCGGTCAGGTCATCCCCGGCCAGCCGGCCAGAGCCGTGATGCACGTACACGGAAAGCTCAGGGGTGAACCTGGCGGCCTCCCGCTGCCAGTTGCCGACCACGGACATGGGACAGACCAGCAGGCTCGGTCCGTGCCCGGCGCCTTCATCCCGCTCCTGGGCGAGCAGGGCGAGCGTCTGCGGGCTCTTCCCCAGACCCATGTCGTCGGCCAGGATCGAGCCCAGCCCGGCCTGCCCTAGGAAAGCTAGCCACGAGAGCCCGCGCTCCTGGTACGGGCGGAGCTGGCCGTGGAACGAGGTCGGCGTCCGCATCGGCGCGAGCCGGTGCTCGGCCTGGCCGGACAGCAGGTCGGCCAGCCAGCCGTCGGCATCCACGTCGGTGACGGGCAAGTCGGCCGTCTCGCCGAGCCCGGCCAGCATCGCCTCGCCGGACGTCATCACGCCGGAGCCGCGGCGCTCAAGGAACTTCAGGGCAGCCTGCAGGTGGCGATCGTCCAGCTCGACCCACTGGCCGCGAACGCGGACCAGAGGGACCTTCAGCCTGGCCAGTTCGGCGAGTTCGTCGGGATCCAGCACCTTGTCCCCGACAGCCAGCTGGTACCGGAAATCGACCAGGTCGGCCAGGCCGAACTTCGGCGCGGCAGCCGAGGATGCGGCCACCCCCGCCGTCCTGGACCTGGTGGTGAGCTTCAGCCCGAGCCTGGACTTGCGCACCCAGTCGGGGAGCAGCACCCCGAACCCGGCCCCGGCCAGCAACGGCCCGGTCTCCTTCAGAAACCGCAGCGCGCCGCGAGTGTCAAGCTCGACGCCCTCCGGGGCCGTGGTCTCGAGCTCCCGGTCCAGCTCGGGGAACATGCGCGATGCCCGGCCGAGCCCGGCCAGCAGGTCTTCCTCCGGATAACTGATGCCGACCGCGGCCCAGCCGTCGCTCGCCTCGCCTGACCAGATGTCGGCCGCCGGCAGCAGCAGGCTCGGGTCGTCGGTCGACTGCAGGGCGAACTCCACCCGCCAGGGGGCCGCCCCGCCATCCTCGGCCGCGGCCGCTGGTCCCGCCTCAGGCTCTTGCTCTTGCTCGGCGTCGTTCGGCCCGGCGGGCGGCTCCGTCAGCCGGAAGCAGGTCCGCACCGGTCCCGGCGGCAGCTGCGCCTGGTCCTGCCAGCTCCACAGCGCGAAGGCGAGCTGGGCCGCCGCGATGCCCTCGGAACCGGAGACGCCGAGGCGGGCGCTTTCGCCGGTGAGGCCGGTCAGCCAGCGGTCCACAAGGGGCTGCGCCCGGCCCGCCCGGCCGGCCGGCAGGAGCGCGAAGCCGGGCTGGGTACTCAGCCGGGCGCGCACGGCCGCATCGGTGAGCAGGTCGAGGGCGCCGGCGAAGATTGCCGCTGACGGCTCCCCGGCGGCGCTTGTGGCCCGGCACAGCGGGGGCATACCCACGGTCAGCTCGCGCGCCCTCAGCGCGTCCGCGCCGGCCAGCACCGGGCGCCAGCACGCGGCGTAGTCACCGTCGCCCGTCTCGGTCAGGCCAGGAAGCACCCGGCCGCGGGCAGCGAGGTCGGACGAGAGGGCCGACACCGCGGCCAGATAGAGCACGCTTCCGCCGGCCACGCCGCGGCCCGACCTTGCGCCCGGCTCGCCGATGGCGGCGAGCAACGCGAGGGCCGCGGCCGGCTCGAAGCACAACGCGCGGATCCGCCAGGTACCCAGCGCGGAATCGGCCCCGGCGGCGTCGCGCCTGCCTGGCATGCCTGCCAATCGGCGACCGGGATCGCCGCAGATCAGGTCGGGAGAGGCGGCAGGGGCTCCCGGTCCCCCGGGCAGCCACAGCGTCAGCTCGTCCTCGGTGGCCTTCCTGACGAGGTCACCGACCCCTTCGCCGAATTCGCCGAGCACATCGGCCAGCAGGTCTGCGTCGGCGGCAAAGGGATGGTTGCGCGGCGCTCGCGACGGGCGCGCCGACCGCGGCGCGGCCGGAAGCTCAGAGTCTTCCGCCCACAGGGCGAGCCAGCCGTCAGCCCACAAACCATGGATCGCCAGCACGACCCGCGCTCCTGCAATTGCCGGGACCATCTGGGCAGGAATTTATCTCACCGGCCGCTCCGACACGCCGCGAAACGCGGGGGCGATCGGCGTTATCGCCGGCCGGTTAGCCCGGACCGCGGCCGGCCTGCCGGCTCCGGGCACCGCGTCGGGGTCAGGCAAACCCGGACCAGGATGGCTCTCGCCCGGAGGCGTCAGTGCCGGGGAGACGCCTCGTTCCCCGATGGTGACGTCGTAACACTGCCATCGGCCAAGGTGATGGTGCCGTCCGCCTTCTCGGCGGTCTCGGCCTCTGCTTGCGCTGCCTCGTTCACCTTCCGCAGGTGTCGCGACATCGAGCGGAACACGAAGTACAGGATGACGGCCATGCCGAACACGACGAGGAAGCCGAGGGTTCCCGGCTGGTCCCACGCGCTAGTAGACGTCGACGACGCCGCGGCCAGGACTGCTACAGACATGCTCTCTCCCGGATACCTGCGAAGAGGTCGTCCTCTGGCAAGCCCGTATCGACAAGTGACCTGGCTCGATGGTAATCCTCGGTCGGCCAGGCCGCGCGCTGGACCTCCACCGGGCAGCTGAACCAGTCGCCTTCGGGGTCCACCTGAGTCGCGTGCGCGATCAGGGCCTGGTTGCGGATCTCGAAGTAATCCGCGCACTCCACCCTCGTGGTGATTTCATACGGCCGCTTGCCCTTGCGCGCGGCGTCCGCGTCTTCCTTCGCCCATTCGGCGAGCCACTCCGCGTAAGGGGACTCCTGTCCCGCCCCGACCAAGGCCTCGTGCAGAGCCCTGAAGCGATCCAGGTGGAAGGTGAGGAAGTAATAGAGCTTCAGCGGCTGCCACGGGTCACCGCAGCCCTCGTAGCGGTCAGGGTCCCCGGCCGCCTCGAAAGCCTCGACCGACACCTCATGGCACTTGATGTGGTCGGGGTGAGGGTAGCCACCGTTCTCGTCGTAGGTGAGCATGACGTGGGGCCGGAACTCCCTGATGGCGGCTACGAGCGGGCGCGCCGCGACCTCAAGCGGCTGCACGGCAAAGCAGCCCTCGGGCAGCGGCGGCAGGGGATCGCCCTCGGGCAGGCCCGAATCCGTGAAGCCAAGGAAGCGTTGCTGCACGCCGAGGATCAGGCGCGCCTTCTCCATTTCGGCCCGCCGGACGGCCGGCAGGTTCGCGCGGATGTGAGGTCGCTCCATCTTCTTGTTGAGGATGTCGCCCCGCTCGCCGCCGGTCAGCGTACAGACCAGAACCTCAACGCCCTCTCGAACGTAGCGGGCCATGGTGGCCGCGCCCTTGCTCGACTCATCATCGGGATGAGCGTGGACGGCCATCAGCCGGAGCTTGCCGCCATCGGCCTGGCCGTTAACGGACGGGATCTGGCTGTCGGCGCTGCCTTGGCCAGGAGTGCTGAGCACGCGAAACCCACCTCGACGTCTTACCGGTAGAACTCGGACCTGCCGGATGCTAGCGGGTCCCGGCGCCCGCTGGACGGCCAGTCTCGCAGCGCGGCCTTAGCGGCCACCAGGCCCGGATCCGTCCGTCCAGGGCTTCGTCACCGCTGTGCACAACGCGGCCGGCCGGGGCTGGAATTCCCGGCACCGGGACCGCCTGCGGCCGGCTGGGCCTTAGTCGGCGGCCGGCAATGGCGCCAGGCGGCCCCTCGTCTCTCCCTCGCCGAACAGCAACTCGGCGAAGGCGGCAGCGAGCTTGCGGTGACCGCTGGCATTCGGGTGCAGCCGGTCCGCGGTGAACAGCGCCGGGTCGGTAGCCGCGTCCGGCATCGCCCACGTGTCCAGGCACAGGACCCGGTACCTGACCGACTGGTTCCTGATGATGTCGCTGGCCTGGCGAAGCCGCTGCTGCGCGATGACCACAAACTCGGCCGGAAGCTCGACCACTGCGGAAACATCCGGCAGCGTGCACGTCAGGACCGTCGCGCCGGTGGCCGCCAGCGCTGCCAGCAGCCTGCCCAGGCCTGCCGTGAACGCGCTCGGGTCGAACTCGCGCAAGCGGACATCGTTCATGCCCACGGTGAGGCTGATCAGATCAGGCTGAAGCGCGACGACCCGCGGCAACTGGCTGTCGAGCACGGTGGCAACATCCGCGCCGTCCACGGCCAGGTTCGTCAGCTCGCAGCGCGCCGGGCACCGATCGGAGAGCATGTCGGCTAGCCTCCGGGCCCAGCCGATGTGGCGGCCGTCGGGCCCGACGTCGCCGCGGCCCGCGGTCAGGCTGTCGCCGAGGGCCACGAAGCGGCGCCAGGCAGGTCCGCGGATGTCCGCCGCGCTGAAGTAGGTCATAAGTTAAGATATGCCGTGATCATGACTGGCCGCGCCAGGCTCGATGGCGCAGGCTTTGCGGGCCCCAGCCAGGAACTCCGGTCCCCGAGCCCGGGACATGGCGAGACCGCCGGCCGCCGGTAGAACCGGAAGAAATAGCGTGGACCTGTGACGGCTCCCACTCCAGGCGTGACGCGACCGCCGGGCGCGCCGCCCGGCCCAGCCGTCGGGACCGGCCTGAAAGAGCTCGACATCACGCGCCCGTGGGCCGTCAGGGCCGCGTGGATCGGGCTGGGAGTCGTGGTCGTCCTGGTCGTCGCGTTCTCCATCGCCTATAAGCCGCTGGACTTCAGTGTCTACCGCTGGGGTGGCCAGGAGGTAACGCATGGCTTGCGGCTCTACCTCACGCGTTATGTCCAGGGCCACGACCGGGAGTGGTTCACCTACCCGCCGTTCGCGGCGATCGTGTTCATCCCCATTGCCGCCATCCCCGCGGTCGTCGGCCAGGTCGGCTGGCAGCTGGTCTCGCTGGGCGCCTTGGCCGCCGCCAGCGTGACTACCCTGAACCTCGCGGGGTACCGGCCATCCCGGACGGTGATAGCCGCGATGGTGGCGGGCGCGATCACGCTCGAGCCGATGTATCACACGCTCTACCTGGGCCAGATCAACTTCATCCTGCTGGCGATGATCCTCATCGACGTCTGGCGGGCCGCGCGGGGCCGCCCGGCTGGCATCGGCGTCGGCCTGGCCGCCGCCGTGAAGCTCACCCCGCTGATCTTCATCCCGTTCTTCCTGATCGCCCGGCGGTGGAAGGACGCGGCGATCGCCACCGCGACGTTCCTGGCCTGCGGGCTCATCGGATAC
This sequence comes from Streptosporangiaceae bacterium, assembly GCA_030045215.1. The sequence continues at coordinate 20,754 of JASIBJ010000414.1, forward strand.
CTGGTCGCGCCGGAGGGCTCCGGGCTCTACTGGCACCACTTGTTCGACGACACCAAGCGGGTCGGCGCCCCGTACATCAGCAACCAATCCCCGTATGCCCTGGTCCTGCGGGTGGCGGGCGCGGGCGCGACAATCGGACGCTGGTATCTGGTCATCCCGGTGGTCTTCGGCATCGCTGGCCTGGCGATAGCCGCCGTCCTGGTCAGGCACGAGGACTGGCTCGGCGCGGCCACGGTCACCGGCACGACCGGCCTGCTGGTCTCACCGATCTCCTGGACCCACCACTGGGTGTGGATCTTGCCCGCGCTCGTGATCCTGGTCCTCGGCGGCAAGCGGAGCAGGATCGCGGCGCTGTGCGCGTATGTGCTCTTCGTGGCCGCGCCGATGTGGTTCACGCCGCGCGACGGCGGGCCGAGCGAATACGGCTTTCACTGGCTGCTGACCGCCGTCGCGAACTGCTACCTGATCGCGGGCCTGGCGTTCCTCGCTTACATGGCGCGGCGGGCCTACCTGATGAGCGGCGCAGCCGGTCAGCACGCGGGCACCGCCGGCCGCGGATACCCGCTAGCGGCCTCGCCGGCGGACGTACAGCCAGGACGCCGCACCGAACAGGGGCAAAGAGATCCCTATCAGTAGCAGCCCGCCCGTGAATGCGCTCTCGATGAACTGGCCCGCGACCCGGGCCACGCCGTAGTAATAGAGCACGTCGACGGCCATCAGCAGCAGGTAGCCGCCGAGGGCGGTGGCGCACACCTGAACCGCGAAGCGTGGCCAGCCTGCAGGCACCCGGCGGGCCGCCACGCCCGGTGTCCTGCCGCCGGGACCCACTTCGCGGGAGGCGTCGGCGTCGGCTCTCCTGGCGGTTCTCTCCTCCTGCGCCGGGGCGGTTTCCTCCGGCTGCTGGGCACGGGCCCTGATCGCGTCCCGCCGCTGCACCTGCAGGCCGGCCGCGAGGACGCCCATGAGGATCACGTATCCGGTGCCGATCGGGACTACGTCCTGCGATATCAGGTGAGCAGCCATCCTCAGCCCGCCTTCCCGTCAGCGCTCTGTTCGCCGGTCAAGCGCGGAGGAGGAAGTGCCATCCGCGGACGAAAAGATGCCACCCGAGCCATAGCCAGAGCGCGAAAAGAGCCCACCGGCCCGGCGGATAGCGCATGATTGCCCGGAATGTCGCGCTCAATGTGGGTACGCTTCCGCTGATATGACTCAGCGCGAGCCCTTCCCAGGCAAAGACGGCGCCGATCAGCACCGCCCAGACCACGTAACCGATCACCGGATGATCTCCCACGTCGACCTCCCCAGGTCAGGCCGGCCGGTCCGCAGCAGTTGAAGCCCGGCTTCCTCGGGCCCGGTTTATCACTGCAAGCTCGCGCACAACATGAGAAACCGGCCTTTTATCTCAAGCCGTAGCGAGAAGCAGCGGCCTACTCGTCAACGCCATCATGACGGGAACGAAGCGTGCCCGGCAGCATCCGCTCCGACGGCAACGGTCGGCTCGAGTGGATTTTGCCCGCTTTCGTCCAGGCTTGTTTAGCCTGGGCCATTGACAGGTACGACCTACTGACCGAGCCTTGTTAGCCTCGAAGGATTACCCCCATGGGCCGCGAGGCCCGCGGAACCCTTAGCTCCGCATCCATCCGAGGAGTACCCGTGACCGAGACCCGCGATGACACCTTTACCTGGCTGACACAGGAGGCGTACGACCGGCTCAAGGCTGAACTCGATTACCTCTCGGGTCCAGGCCGGGTCGAGATCGCGAAGAAGATCGAGGCTGCGCGGGAAGAGGGCGACCTGAAGGAGAACGGTGGCTATCACGCCGCCAAGGACCAGCAGGGCATGCAGGAAGCCAGGATCCGGCAGCTAACCCAGATCCTGGAGAACTCCCGCGTCGGCGAGCCGCCTCGTACCGACGGGGTGGTTGGCCCGGGCATGACCGTCACGGTCAGGTTCGAGGGAGACGACGAGGAAGTGACGTTCCTGCTGGCCTCCCGCGAGGAGGTCGGCGCACCCATCGACGTGTACTCGCCGAAGTCACCGCTCGGCAGCGCCATTTCCGGCAAGAAGGTCGGCGAGACCGCCACCTACACGCTTCCGAACGGGCGAGCCAGCTCAGTCGAGATTATCGACGCCGTCCCCTACAGCGGGATGTAGGCAGACGCGCTCATCGGGAAGCTTCCGCCCGCGTAGTTGACATCGGCGCCCCCGTCCGCTATATGGGCGGGGGCGCCGCGTCAGTCCATGAGGAGGCCTCCCGGATGCGAGCTGTGGACATCACCATCGGTGTCGGCTGGCTGGTCTTCTGGGTCTACTGGCTCGCGATGTCGGCCGGAGTCAAGGCGGGCCAGTCCCGATGGGGGCAGTTCGCGGGCGTCAGGGTCGGCCTGATCCTCTTGATCCTCCTGCTGCTGCGCCTCCGGCTGCTGAAGGGCCACGTCGTGCACAGCCCGTGGCTGCTGGGCATCGGGCTGGCCATCTGGGTGCTGGGACTTGCCCTGGCCGTCTGGGCCCGCGTCTACATCGGTCGCAACTGGGGGATGCCGATGTCCAGGAAAGACAGCCCGGAACTGGTGACGAGCGGTCCGTACCGGAGCATCCGCCACCCCATCTACTCCGGCATCCTGCTCGCGATGATCGGCACGACAGTGGCGGTCAGCCTGTACTGGCTGGTAGCGGTGCTCGTGATCGGGGGGTATTTCATCTTCAGCGCGGTCAACGAAGAGCGTTACATGCTCGAGCAGTTCCCCGACTCGTATCCGGCCTACAAGCGGTCGACGAAGATGCTCATCCCCTTCATCCTCTGAGGGTTCATCGCGGCGCCCTCGTCCCCGGTGCCAGCGGGAACGAGGGCGACGTTTCGTTCGGTACAGTCCCGCACTCAGTGCACGAGCTCAGGCGCGGACGCGGCCTGGTCCGCCGCGTGCTCAGCCCGGCCACGCAGCGGAATCTCCTTGATGGAGACCGCCAGCAAGAACACCAGAAGCGTGGCCGGGATCGCCCACCAGAAGACCGCATCGATGGCGTGGCTGATCGAGAAGAACGCCGCGTCCCTGACCGGCCCCGGCAGGCTGTTGATCGTCACCGGGTCGAACTGCCCGCCGCTTCCGGACTGCAGGTGCGCGCCCGGCAGCCTCGACGCCATCGTCTCGTTGAGCTTCCTGATGAAGATGACGCCAAACAGCGAGACTCCGATCGACCCGCCGATCTGCTGGAAGAACGCTCGGGAGCTGCTCGCGACGCCCATGTCGCTCTGCGGCACGCTGTTCTGCACGATCAGCGACGTGATCTGCATCAGGAAGCCCATGCCGAGGCCGAAGATCACGAAGTAGCCGGCCGACTTGAGCGTGCTCGTGTCCGGGCCCAGGTGCGTCAGCAGGTACAGGCCGATTGACATGATCACGGCGCCGGTCACCGGGAGGACCTTGTACCGGCCGGTCCTGCTGGTGACCATGCCGGAGACCAGCGATGTCGTCGTCGCGCCCAGCATCATCGGGATCAGGGCCAGGCCGCTGCCGGTGGGCGACAGGTGCTGGACGGTCTGCTGGTAGAGCGGCAGGAACGTCATCGCACCCAGCATCGCCAGGCCGAGCATGAAGCTCATGCCCGAGGCCAGGGAGAAGTTCCTGTTCTTGAACACGTGCAGCGGCAGGATCGGCTCGGCCGCCCTGGACTCGACCGTGAAGAACGCGGCCAGCGTGACCACGATGATGGCTCCAAGCACCAGGATCGGCCACGAGGTCCAGCCGTACTGCGAGCCGCCCCAGGTGGTCAGCAGCACGATGGCGGTAGCGCCGATTGCCGTGACCACGACGCCCGAGTAGTCGATCTTGTGCTGGATCCGCTTGCGCGGCAGGTGGAGGGTGAAGTACAGGTACACCAGCGCCGCGGCGCCAATCGGCATGTTGATGTAGAAGATCCAGCGCCAGCCCCAGGCGTCGGTAATTCCGCCTCCGACCAGCGGACCAGCGATCATGGCCAGCGTCATCGCCGCCATCATGTAGCCCATGTACTGACCGCGCTCCCTGGGGGAGACCAGGTCACCGATGGTCGCGATCGCGCCGACCATGAGCCCGCCTGCACCCAGACCCTGCACTGCGCGGAAGGCAATCAGCTGATCCATGTTGTGCGACAGGCCGGACAGCGCCGAGCCGATCAGGAACAAGATGATGGCGATCATCAGCCACCGCTTGCGGCCGTACTGGTCGCCCAGCTTTCCGTACAGGAGCGTGGTAACCGTGGAGGCGAGGATGTAAGCGGTGACGACCCAGGCCAGGTGGTTGACCCCGTGCAGGTCACCGACGATTCGCGGCAGCGCCGTCGAGACCACCAACTGGTCCAGCATCGCGATGATGATCGCGAGCAGCAGGCCCGGCAGGACTATCAGAACTTCACGCCGCGGGCCGTTGCGGCTCGCGGCGCCATCGGCTGGCTGGCTGCTCGCGGCAGCCTCGGCCGCCTGACTGTCAGTCATGAAAACGTACTCCTCGCCCCTGTTTGCGCCTCGATCAGCTGAGGCGCACCCAACTTACCTGCCGACCGGCTAGCATCATTTGTGCTCCTAGGCTATGGTGGCTACTAACCGGCCGTCAAGTAGATTACGCCGGGCGGCAGAAGGACAGACACGCGGGACCATGGAAGAGAACATCTCCAGCGCCGGGCAGGAAATCGGCCGAGACCACGGGCGCGACACCCGGTCCCGGCTGCGCGAGCTCGCCCTGCAGCTGTTCGCCGAGCAGGGCTACGAGAAGACATCCCTGCGCGAGATTGCCGAGCGGCTGGGCGTGACCAAGGCCGCGCTTTACTACTACTTCAAGTCGAAGGAAGACATCGTCCGCAGCTTGGTCGAGGACTATGTCGCGCAACTCGACGACCTGATCGCCTGGGGCAAGGACCGGCCGCGGACGGCCGCCACCAGGGCCGAGATCGTCCACCGCTACATGAACATCGTCGTGAACGGGACCGAGGTCTTCCGGATGCTGCAGCAGAACCAGGCGGCCGTCAGCAGCCTGGCCTCGGCCAAGGAGCGCGGTGAGCTCTTCCGGGAGCGGATGGACTCGCTGGTTGATCTGCTAGCCGGGCAGGACGCCCCGATTCGCGATCAGGTCCGTGCGGCGTCATGCCTGATGAGCATCAGCGTCGGCTGCATGCACTACCAGCGCCGGGCCGCGGATCCGGAGGAACTAAGGGCCGCCCTGCTTGACGTTGCCCTCGAACTGGCCGACGCCGCGCCCGAGCAGGCGTCGGCGCGCGCCTAACCGGGCCGCGTCCCCTGATCGAGGTTCAGTCGGCCTTCGCGACCGCCAGGACCAGCGGCAGCGTGCGGTGCGGCAGCGGAGTGTCCAGCACGATCACGGTTGAGGTCCTGACCACGCCCTCCAGTTCGACGATGGCGTCGATCACATGCTGCAGATCGGCGTTGCTGCGGGCGACGACCCGGCACAGCATGTCGCCGGCGCCGGTGATCGTGTGCGCCTCGAGCACCTCCGCGATCGCGGCCAGCCGCTCGGCCACCGGGTCGTGACCGCCCGCCTGCCGGATCTCCAGCGTGACGAACGCCATGACGCTGTGCTCAAGCGCCGCCGGATCGATATCGGGCCCGTAGCCAGTAATCACGCCGCGCGCGTGCAGCCGGTCCAGGCGGGCCTGAACCGTCCCCCTGGCCACGCCGAGGCGCCGCGAAGCCTCGAGTACGCCGACCCTCGGCTCGTTCATCAGCAGCTCGATCAGCCGTCCGTCGAGTGCGTCGATCACCATTGGACCCACTCCGTTACAAACTGTACATGGGTAGCAGCTATCTCGGCATCTTACTATACAAATTGCTTAGCATATGCTCTCACAGTTGCACAGCATGCTCTCGCGCCGGATGCTGCCTGAATAACCGCAACCGTGAAGGAGAGCCGCGATGACAGCCGAGGCAGCGCATGACCAGGCCCTAGCCAGCGACGACTTCCCGGTGACCGGGATGGACGCGGCCGTGTTCGCCGTCGGCAATGCCAGGCAGGCCGCGCACTTCTACTCGACCGCGTTCGGCATGCGCTGCGTCGCCTACCGCGGCCCGGAGACCGGGTGCCGCGACGAGGCCTCCTACGTGCTGGAGTCCGGCAATGCCCGGTTCGTCTTCCGCGGGCCGGTCCGTGCGGGCACCGATCTGGGCCGGCACGTGGCTGAGCACGGCGACGGAATCGTAGACCTCGCCATCGGCGTGCCATCCGCGACAGCCGCCTACGAGTACGCCACGGCCCACGGCGCCGTCGGCCTGCGCAAGCCTGAGGTGGTCGAGGACGGCAGCGGCAGGGTGGTGCTGGCAGCCATCGCTACCTATGGCGACACCCGGCACACCCTGGTCGAGCGGGCCGACTACGCCGGCCCGTATCTGCCTGGTTATGTCCCGGCCGGCCCGCTGACCGGGCACCAGGCCGGCCCGTTCTTCACCGAAATCGACCACTGCGTCGGCAACGTCGAGCTTGGCAAAATGGATGAGTGGGTGGACTTCTACCACCGTGTCATGGGCTTCACCAACATGAAGGAGTTCGTGGGTGACGACATCGCCACCGAGTACTCCGCGCTCATGAGCAAAGTCGTAGCCGATGGCAGCCGCAAGGTGAAGTTCCCGATCAACGAGCCTGCGGCCGGGAAGAAGAAGTCCCAGATCGACGAGTACCTGGAGTTCTACGGCGGGCCAGGAGTCCAGCACATCGCCCTGGCGACCGATGACATCGTCGGCGCCGTCCGCGGGATGCAGGAGCAGGGCGTGCAGTTCCTGGGCACACCCGACAGCTATTACGAGACGCTCGGCGAATGGGTCGGGAGCACGAGGGTGCCGCTGGACGAGCTGCAGGAGCTGAAGATCCTGGCCGACCGGGACGAGGACGGCTACCTGCTGCAGATCTTCACCAAGCCGGTCCAGGACCGGCCGACCGTCTTCTTCGAGCTCATCGAGCGGCATGGCTCCCAGGGATTCGGCAAGGGCAACTTCAAAGCGCTGTTCGAGGCGATCGAGCGGGAGCAGGAGCGTCGCGGCAACCTGTGAGGCGCGCCGGGCCACCCGGGCGCCGCGTGCCGATATTTCGTCGCAGCGCTCGCATACTGTTGTCATCAAAGGATTGAGGGACCTCCGCCACGCGGCCCGGTCGGGCTGCGGGCGGGTAAAGCCGGGGCCGGTGGCATCTGCGAGTATTCTTCGCGGGCCTGGACATGCCTGGTCATACGAGGGAACTTAAAAACGGCGAGATGACGCAGCAAGAGGACATAGCCCGCCAGGAGCCGGGCGCCGGGCAGCCCGGCGCCGGCTCAGGTGAGCCCGTGCCGGCCTCGGGTCAGCCCGAGCAGCAACCGGCCTCCGCAGCAGGCTCCGTGCCCCCGTCCGATTCTGTGCGGCCGCCCGCGACGCCTGAGCCAGTCTGGCCGTCGCCGTACCTCTCCGAGGGAGCCGCGACACCCGAGGCCTACCCCGCGCCCGCTCAGCCGGGACAGCCTCGTTACGGCGAGCCGGGCGGATCGGTCCCGTCGGGCCAGCCGGTCGGCCCTGGCGGGCAGGGCTATCCGGCGGCCGGCTACGGACAGCCGGGCAACGGGCAAGCTGGTTACCAGCCCTCCTACGGGCAGCCCGGATATGGCCAGCCCCGGCAGTTTCCCCGCCGGCCGATGGGCCGGCCCCGCACGGCCGGGCAGGTCACGAGCCGCGACCCGGCCCTCGCCGCCGCATGGGAGCGGCTGCTGGCGATGACGGTGGACTGGGCGCTGATCCTGGTCGCGGCCTTCCTGGCCGTGCTGTCGCCGATGCTCAGGATCTGGCACCAACTCGGCGGCGTACTGGCCAACTCCCAGACCCTGAGTCAGTCCGCGACCCAGACGGCTATCAACAACGTGCTCCAGTCGTCTGCGACCACGAGCACCTTGCTCCGCTTCTGGCTGATCGCGTTCGCCATTGCGCTCGTGTACTTCTGGGCGCTGTCGGCCGCCTGGGGCGGCACCGTCGGAAAGCACATCCTGGGCCTGCGGGTCGTCACCGCCGGAGACCGGTCGAGAATCGGCATCCGGGCCGCGGGGGTGCGGGCCGTGGCGTTCCTGGCCGGGCCGGCGATCCTGCTGCTCGTGCCGGACGTCGGCCTGCTTGGCGGGCTGCTCTGGGTCGCGGACTGTTCGGTCATGCTGCTGGACTCGCGCATGCAGTGCTTGCACGACCGGGCGGCCGATACCGCGGTGATCAGGAAGCGATGGCTTGACCAGCAGGCCCGGCGGAGGCAGGCGTCGCCCTGGTAGCTCCCTGCCCCGCGCAGGCGTTAGCTGAACAGCAGCGTGTAACCGGATTTGCGCAGATGGCTGATCACCGAGTCGCAGTGCTCCGGGCCCCTGGTCTCCAGGCGCAGGTTGACCTCGGCCTCGTCGACCCGCAGGTCGGCGGTCACCCGCTCGTGCATCACGTCCAGGACGTTGGCCCCCAGAGCGGCCAGCTCAGCGAGAAGCGTCGCCAGCGCGCCCGGCCGGTCCGGGAGCTTGCAGCGGAACGCCAGGTACCGCCCGGACGCCGACAGGCCATGCCGAAGCACCTTCGACAGCAGCAGCGGATCAATGTTGCCGCCGGACAGCACGACGACGACCGGGGGCTCAAACAGCCTCGCCGGATGCTCAAGCAGCGCTGCCACCCCGGCCGCGCCCGCCGGCTCGACCAATTGCTTGGCTCGCTCCAGGCACAGCAGCAGCGCGCGCGACAGGTTCTCCTCGGTGACCGTCAGCACCTGCGCGGCGTGGCGAGCGAGCAGCGCCGTCGTCAGGGCTCCGGGCTTGGCGACGGCGATCCCGTCCGCCATCGTTCCCGACGGCGTGACCGCAACCGGAAATCCGGCCACGATGGAGCCGCGGAGCGGCGCGACGGCTTCCGCCTGGACTCCGATGAGGCGTGCTTTCGGCAGGACCGAGCTGGCCGCCACGGCGACACCCGCGGCCAGGCCGCCGCCGCCCGCCGGCAGCACGAGGGTGCGCGCCTGCGGGCACTGCTCTGCGATCTCCAGCCCGACCGTGCCCTGACCCGCGATGACATCTGCGTGCTCGAACGGGTGAATGAAGATAGAGCCGGTCTCCCCGGCCAGTTCGCAGGCCATCGCCAGCGCGTCCTCCACCGCCGCACCGTGCAGGATGACCTCGGCACCGTACGAGCGGGTGGCCGCGACCTTCGGCAGCGCGGCCCCCGCCGGCATCACCACCGTGGCGTGCGCGCCCAGCGAGGCTGCCGCCAGCGCGACACCCTGGGCATGATTCCCGGCGCTCGCCGCGATCACGCCGCGGGCCCGCTCCGCCTCGGTCAGCCGCGCGATCCGCACGTAAGCGCCGCGGACCTTGAACGAGCCACCGCGCTGCAGGTTCTCGCACTTCAGGAAGACCGGACCGCCGAGCAGCGCGGACAGCGCGCTGGACTCGAGCAGCGGGGTCTGCCGTACGACCGGCCGCAGCACCTCGCGGGCCGAGAGCACATCATCGGGTCCGACCTGGAGAGGTGTAGACGTCACGCCTGAATTGTCGCACTTCCGCGGCCGGCCAGTGGCAGCCGGAGCCGCTTCAGCCGACGGCCCAGTACCGGTCGGCGGCGAACAACAGCGCCGCCGCCCCTACCAGCCCGGCGCTCTGCCCGAGAGCGGCCGGGACCACGGTGACATCCCTGGTGAACTCGAGCCGCGCGTGCGCGCGGAGCGCCTCCCCGAGCGGATCGAACAGCAGCGGCCCGGCCTGCGACAGACCGCCGCCCACCGAAACGACTTCCAGGTCGCACAGCGCCGCCGCGGAAGCGATCGCGATGCCCAGCGCCCGGCCGGCCCGTCGCATCGCGGCAATCCCGACCGGGTGGCCGAGGGCGCCATCATCAGCGAGTTCCTTGGCGGTCGCGTCCTTCTGGTCGGGCCGCCAGCCCTCCGCCTGCGCCCACGCGACCAGGGCAGGGCCCCTGGCGATCGCCTCCAGGCAGCCGCGCCCGCCGCACGCGCACATCGGCCCCGTATCGGGGTCGACGACAACGTGCCCGATGTGACCGGCGTTGCCCGAGGCGCCGGCGATCAGGCGCCCGTCCAGCACCAGCCCGCCGCCGACACCGGTCGAAACCACCATGCCAAGCACGTTGTCGCGGCCGCGGCCCGCGCCTCGCCAGTGCTCGCCCGCCACCAGGCAGATCGCGTCGTTGTGCACGCGCACCGGGATGCCGGGCAGCCGCTCGACCAGCCGGCCCCGCAGCGGGAAGGCGCGCCAGGCCGGGATGTTGAGCGGCGAGACGACTCCTGATGGCCACTCCATCGGGCCGCCGCACCCGCATCCGCAGCCTGCGAGGCCGTCAGGGCTAATCTCCGCCCCGTCCATGACCTTCGTCAGCAGCGCGTCCAGAGTCCGCCACAGTTGCTCGGCGTCAATGCCCACCGGGGTCGGCACCTGGGACCAGGTAAGGACACGGCCGGCTGGCTCGACCAGCCCCACGGCCAACTTGGTGCCGCCGATGTCCACGGCCAGCACCGGCCGCGAATCGTCCATTGCACGCCTCCCAAGATGCGAACAAGCCCCCCATCGACATAGTGTCGAATGGTGCAGCCTACGACTCGGCACCAGCCAGCATCTGCCCAGCCGCCCGCGTCTGACCCCCCAGCGGCCCGCACACTCGGTGAGCTAAGGGCCAGCGGACACCAGCTTCGCACTGTGAAGGAAGAGCTCAGGCATAACCTGCTCGATCGGCTGAGGGCCGGTGAGAACGCCTTCCCCGGCATCGTGGGGTTTGGCCAGACCGTCCTGCCGCACCTAGAGCGTGCGATCATCGCCGGGCATGACGTGATCCTGCTTGGCGAGCGCGGTCAGGGCAAGACTCGGCTGATCCGGACCATGACCGGGCTGCTCGACGAGTGGACGCCGGCCATTGACGGCTGTGAGATCAACGATCATCCGTACGCGCCGGCCTGTGCCCGCTGTCAGCGGCTGATCGCCCAACTCGGCGACGAGCTCCCCATCAGCTGGCGGGCTCGCGATGACCGCTACGGGGAGAAGCTCGCGACTCCCGACACCAGCGTGGGCGACTTGATCGGCGACATTGACCCGGTGAAGGTGGCCGAGGGCCGGACCCTCGGCGACCCCGAGACCATCCACTACGGCCTGGTCCCGCGAACTAACCGCGGAATCTTCAGCCTGAACGAGCTCCCCGACCTGGCCGAGCGGATCCAGGTGTCCTTGCTGAATGTGCTCGAGGAGCGCGACCTCGGGGTTCGCGGTTATTCGCTGCGGCTGCCGCTCGACATTGTCCTGATCGCCAGCGCTAACCCGGAGGACTACACCAACCGGGGCCGGATCATCACTCCGCTGAAGGACCGGTTCGGCGCCGAGATCCGCACCCACTACCCGCTCACGCTCGACGCCGAGCTCGACCTCGTTCACCAGGAGGCCCAGCTGGCCTGGCAGGACACCGATCCCGGGGCCGTGCTACCCGCGCACCTGGTGGAGGTCATCGCCAGGTTCACCCGGCTCGTGCGTGCGTCCCCCGCGGTTGACTCGCGGTCGGGTGTGTCCGCACGGTTTGCCATTGCCGCGGCCGAGGCGGTCGCGGCATCCGCGGTCCGGCGCGCCGCCATCAGCAGCGAGGAGCAGCCGGTGGCGCGCGTGTGCGATCTCCCGGCTGTCATCAGCACGCTGCGGGGCAAGGTCGAGTTCGAGGTCAGCGAGGAAGGCCGGGAGCAGGAGGTGCTTGAGCACCTGCTCCGGCGGGCAACCAGCGACACGTTCCGGGCCGCGCTCGGCAATGCCGACCTGACTGGCCTGCTGGCCAGGTTCAACGACGGCGGGATGGTGGAGACCGGTGATCTGGTGCCGGCCGCGGACTTGCTGCGCCGCATCGGCGAGGTGCCGGGACTAGCCAAGATCATGGAGCGGCTGCGGATGACAGGAGCCGAGTCCTTCGGCCAGGCCGCGGCTGCGCTGGAGTTCGCGCTCGAAGGCTTGTACCTGATGCGCAGGCTTTCGAAGGAGACGATGGACGGCGGCACCATCTACCGGACCTGACCCGCGGACGGGAGGCGATCAATCGTGCCAGGCGGCTACCGCTACGGGCCGTATCACGACGGGCCAGATCCGCTCGCGCCGCCCTATGACGTACGCGGCGCAGTTGACGCGCTGGGCGAGTCCGTCCTTGACGGGGCGGACCCGGCCAACGCCCTGCGCGAGCTGCTGCGGCGTGGCATGCCGGGCCGTCGAGGGCTGGACGACCTGCTGCGCCGGGTGCGCGACCAGCAGCGCGAGATCCGCAGCCGCGGCCGCCTGGATGGCATCCTCGATCAGGTTCGCGCGCTGCTGGACACGGCCATCGGCCAGGAGCGGGCTGAGCTGTTCCCTGACCCGTCAGACGAAGCGAGGCTGCGCGAGGCCGAGCTGGACGCCTTGCCGTCCGACACGGCGCAGGCCATCCGGCAGCTGGCCGACTACGACTGGAAGTCGCGCGCCGCGCGGGAGACCTTCGAGGAGCTGAAGTCACTGCTACGGCGCGAGGTGCTCGACTCGCAGTTCCGCGGCATGCGGCAGACACTCGCGAACCAGGACCCGCAGGCCCTGCAGCGGGTCAAGGACATGATGTCCGAGCTGGCCGACATGCTCGAGGCCGACGCCCGCGGCGAGCACACCCAGCAGGACTTCGACAACTTCATGGACCGCTACAGCGACATGTTCCCCGACTCTCCGGCCAACCTCGAAGAGCTCGTGGACAGCTTGGTACGGCGGATGGCCGCCGCCCAGCGCCTGCTGGATTCGCTCACCGATGAGCAGCGGGACGAGCTGGCCGGGCTGATGGCGCAGGCGCTGGAGGACGCGGGCCTGGCCGCCGAGATGGGCAGGCTGGCCGATGCGCTGCGCAGCCGGCGGCCGGACATGGATTCCGGCTACCCGCAGCCCAGAATGACCGGCAGCGAGCCGCTCGGACTCAGCGACGCCACGTCCGCGCTCGCCGAACTGGCCGACCTGGCGGACCTGGAGGATGCGCTGCGCCAGGACTACGCGGGCGCCCGGCTGGATGACATCGACGAGGAAGCGGTCCGCCGGGCGCTCGGCCGCCAGGCCGTCGACGATATGGAGGCGCTCAGGCAGATCGAGCTTGAGCTTGAGCGGCAGGGCTACCTGCAGCGGTCCGACGGCAAGCTGGAACTCACCCCGAAGGCCGTGCGCAGGCTCGGGCAGACCGCCCTGAAGAAGGTGTTCGCCCAGCTGCCCGAGGGCGGTGCGGGCGAGCACGAGCAGCGCGACGCGGGCCAGGCCGGGGAGTTCACCGGCAGTACCCGGCCCTGGCGGTTCGGCGACGAGCAGGCCATCGACGCCGCCGCGACCGTACGGAA
>JASIBJ010000415.1 GCA_030045215.1 Streptosporangiaceae bacterium
GAGTGACTCCGCGAAGAACATCGCCGGGACGTTGTCCCCGGAGTCCGAAAGGGTGCCCAGGATCGTCGCCAGGCATCCATGGGTTATCAAGGGCAACGAGTCGAGGTCGTTGTAGTAGTGAATCTGGTTGAAGCCGTAGACGTCCTCGTCGCTGGCTACCCGGCCGCAGCCGTGGTGACGGGCCACGGATTCGAGCATCGAAATCATCGCGTCGTACTGCCGGGCATCGGGGTTCACCGGAGCGCCCCCGAAGACGCGGGCGGGGTACTCGGCCTGGGGCACAGCCGGGAAGTCCATACCCAGCCAGCGTTCGTGCGGGCTCGCCGAACTCACGAAGCTTTCCCCCGGCCACAGACCCCAGGGCACTCCCTGAGCGAGTGCAACCACGAGCAGCCCTGCCCCGGCGACCGCATAGCGGACCTGGCCATCCGACAAGCGCCGGAACGCAGACAACCGCGGGACCCGCGCTAGCGGCACCCTGGCAATCAGCCAGCGCGCGCCTTCGAGGCAGCCGACTGCGGCAAGCATCCAGAGGCCCAGGGACCAGAGCTCGACGACGCGCCAGTTGGAGAGCACCGACTGGGGCAGAAAGCGAAAGCCGAGTGCGGCTATGACGCTGAGGCTGGCGAAGCCTACGAGGAGCAACTGTCGATTGCGGTAAGCCCAGAACGCCCCGCCCGCGGCCAGTGCCGTCAGGACGATTTCCCAGGGCCAGCTCGCGGGGAACAGGAAGCTGAGGTACAGCGTGTATTTCGGCTCCAGCGGCTCGGGCATGAACTGGTGGTCGGCGAGGAATGGCACCCACCAGGTCGCCGCGAGGAGGAGGGCAAGAACAAGAGGAATGGCAGCGTGCCGCGGCACTCGGCGCTGGAACAGCCAGGAGTGTCCGAGGATGAGCACGACGCCGCCCGCGGTCCAGATCGCCGTGACGGGATGGCCGAGAGCCGCAATCCCCAGCAGCAGCGGCGGCCACCACCGGGATCCGGCCCCGTCACAGAGGCGCACCGTGGCGCCGAGCGCGAGCACGCCAAAGGCCAGCCCCCACGAGTAGGCGTACTCGCCGAGCACCGTGGACTCAATGGAACCGCCGCAGACACTGCAGGACACGTCGAAGAGGAACGGCAGCGTGAAGACCGCGAGCAGCACAGGATATGCCCGCGGCAATCTGGCCAGGCGGGCCGCGAGGTAGGCGCAGGGCGGCAGGAGCAAGGGCCCAGCCAGGACCGTCAGCTTGTAGGACACCGCGAGCGGCATGATCAGACTTCCGAACGCGGCGACCCCAGGGGCGAGCACCGGGTAGAGCACCCCGGTGGGGAAGCCGGCGAACCAGCCCTGCGCCCATCCGGTCAAGCGGAACTGGCGCAAGTTGACGGCTAGCTCACTGACGTTATACGGATGCCCTGTGTTGTCGGAGCCGTACGGCAGGACGTTGCGAAACGCAGCCGATGGGGCCAGCGCTGCCAGCAGCAGCACTTCCGCCGCAACCAGCAGAGCGAGTTCCACCGCCAGGTCCGGGTGCCGCCGCAGTGCGCCGAGCACATCCCAGCGGGCAGTAGTTGCTGGCAGCTCACTGGTTGCTGGCATCTGCTGAGCCCTCCACCGCGGTCGAGCCCAAACTCTCGCAGCCAGCCGATCAGGACCGGTTGTCTGGGCCGATGAGAGCCGATCGCAAGCAGCGGGCTGCGAGACGGACCATATACTCCGCAACAAGCCTTATGTAGTGCGAAATCCCGCTGTTCACCCAATAGCCAGCGTGAGCTTGCCAGGCTCGAGCCGTGCCCGACATCAGGTCACATCCGACTGCCCGCGACGATGGCCCGAGTGACTGGCTCAGCGCAAATCTTGGCCGGGCGCCCAGATAGTGACCTCGCAAACGGGCAAGCATGCGCCAGTTCCGCTGCCGTTCCTGGTTACGGCCCAGACGACTTCCCGCGCTGCTCATCGCGGCGGTGAGCATGGTTGTTCGCGCCGTGCGGCGCGGGCGGGTGGCCCTGCCGTTAGCGGGCGCTGCGAGTCTGCTGACCGGTGCGCTGCTTGTGCCCGCTCCGGCAGCGTCCGCCGCCAGCGCACGTTCGCGGTGACCGAGGTCGCCGCTGATGGCCTCGCGATCAGCGTGGCTGCCGACCCGGCAACCAACACCGTCTACGCGGGGGTTGATAACGCTGGGTCCGCCGTCGCGGTGATCGACGCCAGCCAGCAGTGGACCGCGGCGACCGCCGACGGCATCTTCACCGACTACGTCAACGCCAACGGGCTGTGCCTGGACAACACCGGCGACTCCCTCACCGACGGCAACCGGGTTCAGGTCTGGGCCCGTCTCGGCGACCGGGCCCAGCAGTGGTGCGGCCCCGGCGGGGAAAGCGGCTCCTAGCAAAACCTGGCTCGTGCCCCAGGTCGCCAGGCTCGCGTTACCGGCTCGGCAGCGTGATCTCGGCCCAGCGTGCTTCCCAGAGGGTGCTGATCACGACGCGCAGGCGGCGCGCGCGGTGCGGCACGCCAGGCCAGAGCGT
>JASIBJ010000416.1 GCA_030045215.1 Streptosporangiaceae bacterium
CGAGGGTGACCGGTGCGTGCTGTTCTACTGGGCGGCAAACCGGGACGAGTCCGTATTCACCGACCCCGGCCGGTTCGACATCACCCGCTCGCCCAACCCGCACGTCGGCTTCGGCGCCGCGGGGCCGCACTTCTGCCTCGGCGCGCACCTGGCCCGCCGCGAGATCACGGTCATGCTCCGCGAGCTGATGACGAAGGTGCCGACCATCCGCGCAAGCGCAGAACCCGACCGCCTCCTGTCCAGCTTCATCAATGGGATCAAGCGCCTGCCCTGCGAGTTCGGTTAGGGAACGAGCTCGGCGCCTGGCCGGACTCGTCCGCCCGCGACCTCAACCGGACGAGCCAGTCGGCCGCCCGCTCGAGCCGGGACGTGGGCTCGGCAGACGTGAGGACGACTTTTTCGCGCAGCTGACCCGCCCGGCCGGCGAGCATCCTGACCAGCCTCTCCTGTGTTACCACGCGGAGGTGTGACAAGCGCCCAGCCATGATCACCACAGCAGGACGACATATTCACATAACTAGCTGTGACCCCTACTGCACAACGTGTATAACTGGAGGACCCACGCGGCGCGCAGGACCCGGACATGACCGGGCGGGGGGGAAAGGGCCGCTGGTAATGGGGGAACCGTTAGTCGCGGAGGGGGACCTTCGTCTGGGGCCGTTCGATCCCCGGCGGGATCGCCCGGCTGCGCGTAGCCCGGGACGGCCGGGTGGCAGGCGGCAAACGAGGGTCGCGATGAGCGGAGGGGGACCTTCGCCCTGTGGGCGACGCCACCCGGGGGCGTGGCGTCGTCTGCAGGCGGAGGCCCCGGTCACCCCAGTGCGCTGATCTTGCCCGCCAACTCGAAGTCGGCCTCGGTCAGGCCGCCCGCCGAGTGCGTCGACAACGTCAGCGTCACCTTGTTCCACTGAATGAGAATGTCCGGATGATGGTTGGCTACCTCGGCCAGGTGCCCGACCGCCGCGGCGTACAGCATGGCCGCGCTGAACCCGGCCAGCTTGCGCTCGTTCGTGATGCTGTCGCCCTGCCGCGTCCAGCCGGGCAAACCCGCCAGCCGCTGCCGGACCTCGTCGTCGGTCAGCAGTGCCATGACTTCCCCAATCCCGTGGGCTCTTTCCCGCGTCCTGGCGCCCGTGCACCTGCGGGCCCACCACACCAGTGTGCTGCGCCTCATTCCCGGTAGGCTCGCTGAGCGTGACAGATTCAGCGGCAGCGCAGCCGCAGCCCCAGCCGCGCCGGACCCCGCTCACCCACGTGCACGAGCAACTCGGCGCCACGCTCACCGACTTCGCAGGCTGGCTGATGCCGCTGCGCTACAGCAGCGAGACGGCCGAGCACAACGCTGTCAGGACCGCCGCCGGACTCTTCGATCTGTCCCATATGGGGGAACTGTCGGTAACCGGACCCGGAGCCGGCGCGGCGCTCGACTACGCCCTTGTCGGGGCGCTGTCGACGCTCCGGCCCGGCCGCGCCCGCTACACGATGATCTGCGCCGAGGACGGCGGTGTGATCGACGACCTCATCGTGTACCGGCTGGCCGACGCCGAGTACCTCGTCGTGGCCAACGCCGCCAACGCGGCGGTCGTCTGCCAGGAACTGGGCCAGCGGGCAACGGGACACGACGCCGCCGTGACCGACCGGACGGCTGACTACGCGCTGATCGCGCTCCAGGGCCCGCACGCCGCTCGCATCCTGGCCCCGCTGACCGACACCGACCTCACCGAGATCAAGTACTACGCGAGCTATCCGGCCAGGGTGGGCGGCCGGCCGGTCCTGCTGGCCCGCACCGGTTACACCGGCGAGGACGGGTTCGAACTGTTCATCGCTCCCGAGGACGCCGAGTACCTGTGGACCACGGTGGCCAAGGCCGGGTCGGGCAATGGGCTGATCCCGGCCGGGCTGGCCGCGCGCGACACGCTCCGGCTCGAAGCCGGGATGCCCCTGTACGGGAACGAACTCAGCCGCGACGTCACCCCGTACGACGCCGGGCTGGACCGGGTCGTGAAGCTGGACAAGGAGTCCGACTTCGTGGGGAGGGCCGCGCTCGCGGCACGGGCCGGGGAGCCGGCCCAACGGCAACTCATCGGCCTGACCTGCCAGTCGCGCCGGGTCCCCAGGCACGGCTACGACGTTCTGTGGAACGGCTCCCCCTGCGGGTCGGTCACCAGCGGCGCGCCCTCTCCTACCCTCGGCGTTCCCATCGCAATGGCCTACGTACGGCCGGAGGTCGCGGCCGAGGCGGCGGCCGCGCCGGAAGAAGGCGCGGGCCTCGCAGTCGATGTTCGGGGTCGGCCCGAGCCGGCCAGACTAGTGCCGTTGCCGTTCTACCAGCGCCCGTCATAGTCGCCTGCTCGGAACTTTGATGGGTTACCTTCCGAAATCATGGGCTTTGAGAAAGGCGTTGGCGAAATGACCGTTCCGGCAGAGCTGTACTACACCCCCGAGCACGAATGGGTGTCCATCAGCGGCGCCATTGCCTCGGTGGGCATTACCGACCATGCGCAGAAGGCCCTGGGCGACGTCGTCTTCGTCTCGATCCCGGCCGCCGGGACCAGGGTCACGGCGGGTGAGCCGTGCGGCGAGGTGGAGTCCACCAAGTCGGTCAGTGACCTGTACTCCCCGGTGGACGGTGAGGTGACCGAGGTCAACCCGGAGATCGACGACGACCCCGGCCTGGTCAACTCCGACCCTTACGGCGCGGGCTGGCTGTTCAGGGTCAGGGTCGAGGAGTCCGACGACGAGCTGCCCCCAGGGCTGCTGTCAGCCGCCGAGTACAGCGCGCTGACCAAGGAAGAAGAGTGACCCGGAGCGGCAGCCAAGCGGACCTGCGCCGACTCGACACGGCCACCGCGGAGCTAGACCCGCCGTTCGCGATCGTGGACATGGCCGCGTTCACGGCCAACGCGGCGGACATGACCCGGCGAGCCGGGGACAAACCGATCCGGCTGGCCAGCAAGTCAGTTCGCTGCCGTCACCTCATTGAGCAGGTGCTCCGGACGGACGGCTTCCGCGGCATCCTGGCCTATACCCTGCCTGAGGCGCTCTGGCTGGCCGACCGCGGTACCAGCGACGACATCGTCGTTGCCTACCCGACGGCAGACCGCTCGGCGCTGGCCAGGCTGGCTGGCGATGCGCGCGCCGCGACCGCCATAGCCGTCATGGTGGACTCCACCGACCATCTCGACATGATCGAGAAGGCGGCGGCCGGCGTGGCGAACCCGCACCCGGTGCGGGTCGCGATCGACATCGACGCGGGGTACGTCGCGCTCGGCGGACGGCTGCGCGCCGGCGCCCGCCGTTCCCCTGTCCGCTCTGCCGCCGACGCCGTGGCGCTCGCCAGGGAGATCCTGGGCCGACCCGGCTTGCGGCTGGCCGGCCTCATGGCGTACGAGGCGCAGATCGCCGGCGTCGGCGACAACCCGCCGGGCAGGCCGGTGTACGGGCGGGCGATCCGGTACATGCAGCGCAAGTCGGCGGCCGAATTGTCGCAGCGGCGGGCGGCGATCGCGGCCGCGGTCCGCGGGCTGACCCCGCTCGAGTTCGTCAACGGCGGCGGAACGGGCTCGCTGGGGGGCACCTCCGCTGAGGCCGCGGTCACCGAACTCGGCGCCGGATCCGGGCTGTACCACCCGACGCTGTTCGATGCCTACCGCGGGTTCAGCGGTCAGCCAGCGGCCATGTTCGCGCTGCCGGTCGTGCGCCGCCCCGGTCCTGGCGTCGTCACCGCGCTCGGCGGCGGCTACCCGGCCTCCGGCCCCGGCAACTGGAGCCGAGTACCCAAGCCCTATCTGCCCGCGGGCCTGTCGCTGGACCGCGAGGAGGGTGCCGGAGAGGTGCAGACGCCGCTGCTGGGCGCGGCCGCCGACAGCCTGAAGATCGGCGACCGGGTGTGGATGCGCCATGCGAAGGCCGGCGAACTGTGCGAGCGGTTCGCCGCACTGCACCTGATTGAGGGCGACAAGATCGTCGCGACGGTGCCCACCTACCGCGGCGAAGGCCAGACCTTCCTCTGAGCCAGGCTCCGGGACCGTGAGCCAGCCCGTGAGCGCAACCGGCATCAGCGGGCCTGATGTCGTTTAAGCGCACAATTCGACAGCCGATTCGGCCGGCAGAGTGCTCTCTGGTGTGGTTCGGGCAAACGCAGCTAGCGTGCGCGCCGGTCACTTCCGGCGGCGGCTCCAGATCCGCAAGATCACAATGCCGACGATGGCTGCTCCGGCCACGGCCGCGCCTATCCGGACCTCTGGCCTCGACAGCTCCTGCTTAGCCCGCTCGCGCAGCATCCGGACGTTGTTCGCCGGGCTCACGCGGTCGGCCAGTTCGTCGATTGTCCGCGCCAGGTCCTCGCGCGTGTGCTCGATCTGAGCGACTAGCGCGTCGGGGTCTCGGCCCGTCACGGCCCCGGTCACGGCCACGGAACCGTGCACCTCGACTTCCCCGCCCCGATCGGCCATCCCTCGTATCCCTTCTGCCACCATGGCTTCCGCTGGCGCGACAGCTTGACGCACTAGTCAACCAGGCACATGCCCGGCGTGCACGGCCGGCTAGTGGTTGACGCCCATTTACGCCATTCGTGCGCCCGGACGACTCACTCTCAGCGGGCTACTCCAGCGTCA
>JASIBJ010000417.1 GCA_030045215.1 Streptosporangiaceae bacterium
ATTCCGCTGCCGCTGCCGATGGATGGCCTGCGGGCAGTCAACGTGTACGCCGTCGAGGCGGCGGGCGGCCTGGTCCTCATCGATTCCGGCTGGGCGCTGGCGAACTCCCGCGATCAGCTCGAACGCTCGCTCGCTCACATCGGCGCGGGGCTGGGCGATGTGCGGCAGTTCCTGGTCACGCACCTGCACCGCGACCACTACACGCAGGCCGTCGCGATCCGCCGTGAACTCGGCACCCACGTCACGCTCGGCGCCGAGGAGAAGCACTCGATCGAGCGCCTGCTCGGTCCCGACATGCGGCCGCTGAACGCCCAGCTCATCCAGCTCGCGCTGGCCGGGGCCGAGCCGGTGGCCACGGCGCTGTCCGAGCTGACCCTGGCCGAGCACGGCATGCGCCCGGCCGAGTTCGGCTATGACTGGCCCGACGAGTGGATCACGTCCGGACAGCCTTTTGACCTCGGCAACCGCACGCTGGAGGCAGTGGCGACGCCCGGACACACCCGCGGGCACCTCGTGTTCGCCGACCGGGCGGCCGGGCTGCTGTTCGCCGGCGATCACGTGCTGCCGCACATCACCCCGTCGATCGGATTCGAGGAAGCGCCGGCCGCGCTGCCGCTCGGCCAGTACCTGGAATCCCTGAACATCGTGCGGCGGATGCCGGACATGGCGCTGCTGCCGGCGCACGGGCCGGTCTCAGCCAGCGCGCACGCCCGCATCGACGAGCTGATCGCTCATCACGACGGCCGGCTCGCGGCGATGGAGTCGCTGCTGTCCGGCAGCGGCGAGCTCACCGCCTACCGCGTGGCACAGGAATTGCCGTGGACCTCGCGCAGGCGGCGGCTGGCGGACATGGACGTCATGAACCAGATGCTCGCCGTCTGCGAGACGGCCTACCACCTGGACCTGCTGGTCGCGCGGTCCGTCGCGACCAGCGCCGTGACCGATGGCGTCCGGCGATACCGGCTGGTTTCGCCGCGCCGGTAGGCGAAGCCCGGCGCACATCGCGGCAGGCGCGAACGGGCCCGGACGGCGGTTGCGGCCGCCGTCCGGGCCCGGTCCCTGCGCGACGATGCGTGCGGAACGGCTACGAGTTGCGGTCTTGCCGGCCGTATTGCTGCTGGCCGAACTGATCCTGCTGAGCTGGCTGATCAGCCTGAGCGAACTGCTGGCCCCCGGCGCCCGGCTGGCCGCCGACCCCCGATTCGCTCTCCGTGCCCGGCTGGCCGCTCGTCCCGGAATGACCCGCGTAGGCGTACTGGCGACTCTGGCCGCCGAATGCCCCGGTCGAGATCACCAGTGTCCGGGCCAGGTGGTCGCCGATCCGCTGACGATAACGCGAGCAGAGCATGACGATCAGGCCGAGCAGGCCGGTGAACGGCCACATCCAGGGGGCCGCGTCGAACAGCAGGCAGATCCAGCGAATGAACATCTGAGTCAGGTTGGCAGGCCCGCCGTCCTTGCTGATCACCCGCAGACCAAACCACCTCATCGCGAAGGTCTGGCCATTGTGGGAGTGCGGCCAGATCACCCAGTACCAGAGGCCAATAAGCACGAATAGGACGACGTACACGATTCCGCCGACGACGTTCATGATCGTGCTGCTGGCGCGGTCAAACGGTATCGACACCAGGTACGGGACGATCGAGACCAGGAAGGCGTCGATCCAGTACTGGAAGATACGACGCCAGGTAACCCTGGTCTCCGCCTCGTTAACCGGGCTCGCCCATCCTGGCTGACTCCCCCACTGCTGGCCCGCCGGGCTGCCGTAGCGCTGCCCGGGCGCACCCTGCTGCTGACCAGGGAAGGCGCCCGCCTGCTGACCAGGGGTGCCGCCCGATGGCGCGCCGCCGTAGTCCTGTTCGCCCGGCATGATGCCTGAACCCGCACGTTCGCCGGGACGACCGCTCTGCTGGGGACTGCCCCATTGTTCAGGCCCGTCCCGCTGAGGCATGCTGCTCATCTGATCCCCCGATCCACGCCCGCCGTGAAGGCGTTTTGCGGCAGCTTCCTATCGCGCCGCCGCTAGGCGTATCCCGCTTCGTACCCCGGCAGTATCACCAGACACATCTGATAGCAGAGTGCCAATTCGTCGCTTCCGCCGCGTCAGGCGGGGACCGGAATGTCGACGATCGGGCGCGTTGTCGGCCTGGAGGTGCCGCCAGCGGGCTCGACGGTCACGGTCATCATGTCGCCCCGCACCAGGCCCGCCGCCAGTACCGGCGCGGTTCTGTGGTCCGCGATGCTGGTCAGCAAGCCGTCTGATGCTGCCCTGCCGGTCGGCCCCCGCACCCAGACTTGATAGGCCTCGGAGGCTGGCAGCATGGGCATGCCGTCGGTGGTGACCACGAGTTCGCGCGAGGCGCTGGCGACATCGACGGTCACCACGCCGCCGATCGAGGTCTTGCGGCTGATGGTCTGGGCCCCCGGCGTGCTGAGCACGTCCGCGATCGCGTCTTCCTGCGACCGGCTCGAGTCCAGCCGGTCCTGGGCTATCGCGAACAGCACAACGAACACCACGGCGAGGGCCAGGCAGGCTGCCGCAACTGGCATCGCGACTCTCGGGGCCCAGTCAGGCTTCCAGGCACGGCGCAGACGAGCGCCGGCTCTCTGGGCTCGACCCGGACGACTGTCGCCGTCCGCGGTCGTCGGCTTGTCCGAGGCGACCGCCTCCAGAACTCGCGCGCGCATGCGAGCCGGCGGGCGTGCACTGACCGCCACCGCGAATCGGCTCGCCGCCTCCTGCAGCCCTCTGACTTCGCGCTGGCAAGCAGCGCAGCTGGCCTGGTGGCGCTCGAACCGCTTGCGCTCTACTTCACCGAGGGCGTCGACCGCGTACGCACCGCTCAGGGTGTGGATGTCGCGCCCTGGCCACTTCATGACGCCACCCCCATGCAGTCACGCATGCGGGTCAGGCCGTCTCTAATCCGCGTCTTGATCGTTGCCACGGCCACGTTGAGGAGCCGCGCGACATCCGGGTAGGTGTAACCGCCGTAATAAGCGAGCAGGACCGACTCTCGCTGAAGGTCGGTCAGTGCGTCGAGGCACCGACGGACCCTTTCCCGCTCGATGCTGGCCTCGGCCTCCTCGGCAACCTCGTTGGTGGTCAGGCTGAGCCTGGCCGCCGACTCCTGGTCGCGATGGGCCTGGGCCGTCGCGGACCGCACCCGGTCGACGGCCCGACGGTGCGCGATTGTCATGGTCCAGGTCATCGCGCTGCCACGGCCACGGTCGAACTTGTCTGCGCCTCGCCAGATCTCAAGCATGACTTCCTGCGCGACCTCCTCCGACTGGGCCGGGTCTCGCAGTACCGTGCGGATGAGGCCGAACACCGGCCCGGCCAGCCGGTCGTAGACAACCTCGTATGCTGCGTGGTCACCACGGGCTACGCGGTCAAGCAGCTCATCTAGATCGCTGTCCGGCTCGCCCCCCGCTGGGCTGCGAAGCCGCTCCGACGCCGGCATCTCCGGGGTGCTATACCCACCCGTCGGCCGGACCGCGCCTGACGAGCACCCCGCGACCTGACCGGCAAGCGCCGCGATCCGCCGTCGCCGACGCCGCCCTGGAAAATTCCGGCACTCCGCGGCTGGCGGCGTAACGTGGCTTTATCGCCTACCGGAGAGGCCATGAAGCTCAAGCTGGACCTGCACGACATCTACAACCGTGGCCACGATATCGACCATGCGCTCCGCGCGATCATGGACGAGGCAGCCAGGACCAAGGCGCCGCTCGTGGAGATCATTCCGGGCAAGGGCTCAGGCCAGCTCAAGAAGCACGTGCTGCGGTTTCTCGACCAGCCGGAGATCAAGAAGATGTACCACCGGGTGGAGAAGGACTCCAAGAACTTTGGCCGTGTGTTCGTCCACTTCCGGTGGAAGTAACGGCCGGGGTGACAGCTGGACCCGCCGTCCCCCGTAATCCGGACTAAACGGACTCTCTCACTCGGTACCAGCAATACGGAGGCCCAGTCTGGGTCGCAGCCCGCGCCGCGCCGACGGCGGCCGGCACCCGCGCCCTAGACTCGTTTCCCGTGGAACCAGCTTCGCAGGGCGGCGGCTTCTTCGATATCGACGAGGAACTGATCGCCGCCGTGGAGCGGGAGATCGGGCCCGAGGCAGCCGAGGCGACCCGCCGTTCGCAGCAGCTAGCGAGGAACCCGCGGGCGCTGACTGATGCCGAGCGGGTCGTACTGCAGGCAAGTATCGAACCGATCCTGCGCGACCTGCGCAACAGCGGCGCGATTGTTCCCGATGTGCTGCCGGAGGCACACGACGACGCGGGGCCTGAGCGAGTGGCCACCTGGATCCAGCCGCCGGGCAGCGCTGACACCCGGCAAGTGGGCTCGCAGGGGATTTACGTCCGGGTCGACCTTTCCGCGCCGGGACGGATCGCCAACCTCGCCGATCAGGTACAGGAGTGGGAAGTGGAAGAACTTTCCGCCGCCGGGCGTCCAGCGACCTGGCCTGACTGCCCGCAGCACCCCAATACCCACCCGCTGGCCCCGCGGGCCCGCGGCGAACAGGCCGCCTGGTGCTGTCCAAGAACCGGGCAGGTCATCGGTGCCATCGGCGCACTGCAGCCGCGCTAATCCCGGTTTCCTGCCTGACCCGTACCTGCCCGGCCGACCAGCCTGACCGACCCCTGTGTGCTTCGCCCGGCCAAGACCACTGCCCGCAATCCCCTGGGCGGGACGGCGTGCCGTCCGCGCCGCCCCGGTGTAGTGGTGCCGACCGGCCGGCCCGACCGCAGCTCCGCGGCCGACACCGGGCCTGGCAGCGGCGGCAAATCGCCAAGAAGCACGTCGTAGCGGCTGT
>JASIBJ010000044.1 GCA_030045215.1 Streptosporangiaceae bacterium
GCCACCACCATGGCGTTCGTCCGGCTGCTCAAGGACCTGATGAAGGACGCCGAGATCGGCGCGAGGTTCGTCCCGATCATCCCGGACGAGGCCCGGACGTTCGGTATGGACTCGCTGTTCCCGACGGCCAAGATCTACGACCCGCACGGGCAGACGTACGAGGCCGTCGACCGCAACCTGCTGCTGTCCTACAAGGAGTCGGCCCGCGGGCAGATCCTGCACGAGGGGATCAGCGAGGCCGGCGCGATGGGGTCGACGATCGCGGCCGGCACCGCGTACGCGACGCACGGCACCCACATGATCCCCGTCTACATCTTCTACTCGATGTTCGGCTTCCAGCGGACCGGCGACCAGATGTGGGCCATGGGCGACCAGCTGGGCCGCGGCTTCCTGCTCGGCGCCACGGCCGGGCGGACCACGCTCACCGGCGAGGGCCTGCAGCACAACGACGGGCACTCGGTGCTGCTGTCCTCGGTCAGCCCGGCCTGCATCACCTACGACGCGGCCTGGGCCTACGAGCTGGCTTACATCGTCAAGGACGCGCTGCGCCGGATGTACGGATCTGCTGCCGATCACCCCAACGGCGAGGACATCTTCTACTACCTCACCGTCTACAACGAGCCGTACGTCCAGCCGGCCGAGCCGGCCGACTTCGAAGGCGGCCCGGCCGCGCTGGAGCGCGGGATCCTGCGGGGCCTTTACCGGTACGCCGGTCCGCCGGAACTCGCCACGCCGAGCCCGGCCTCGACCACCGGGACCCACCCGCGGGCCCAGATCCTCGCCTCAGGCGTCGCGCTGCGCTGGGCGCTCGACGCGCAGAAGCTCCTGGCCAGAGACTGGGGCGTGGCCGCCGAGGCGTGGTCGGCAACCTCGTGGACGGAGCTGCGCCGCGAGGCGCTCGGCTGCGAGGAGTGGAACATGCTGCAGCCCGAGGCCGAGCACCGCGTGCCGTACGTGACCAAGGTGATGGAGGGTCACGCCGGGCCGGTCGTGGCGGTCAGCGACTGGATCAGGGCGGTGCCCGATCAGATCGCGCGCTGGGTGCAGGCACCGTTCACCTCACTCGGCACGGACGGCTGGGGCTTCTCTGACACCCGTCCGGCGGCGCGCCGGTTCTTCCACGTGGACGCTGAGTCGATCACCGTGGCGGCGCTGGACCAGCTGGCGCGGCTCGGGGAGGTCAAGCCCGAGGTCGTCGGCCAGGCCATCGCGAAGTACCGGCTCGACCTGGACGTCAGCGACGCCATGTAGGCGCATCGTGGGCGGCGAGGTCAACGTGACCGCCCGCAGTGAGTGCCGGCGTCTAACCTGACTCGTCCGGTTGGCCGATTCAGCGTATTCAGCAGTCCGACGACCTGGCCTAGGGTGAGGCATGATGACCGCCGCCGCATGCTTGCGCCGTGCCCGATGAGGACGGGCCTCGCGAGCTCGCTCCGGCCGATGCGGTTCCGGAATTTCAGCTTGCTCTGGTCGGCCAGCCTCGTATCCAACATCGGCTCGTGGATGCAGACGGTCGCGGTCGGCGCCCTGGTCATCGCCCGCACGGGGCAGGCGAGCTGGGCGGTGCTGATCGCGGCGGGCGCCTTCCTGCCGGTCGGACTGCTGTCGCCGCTGGGCGGCGCTTTGGCCGACCGGATCCGCCGCAAGCCGGTCATCGCGCTGGGCAACCTGGCCGAGGCCGTCGTCGCGGGCGCGATCGCCTTCCTGGTCGCCGGCCGGCACGATAGTCCGCTCGCGCTTCTCGGCCTCGTCACCGTGCAGGGCTCGGTCTCCGCGCTCGTCCAGCCGTTCAGTCAGGCGATCCTGCCCGACCTGGTGCCGCGGTCGGAGTTCCTCGCGGCAAGCGCCCTCAACTCCGCGCAATGGAACGCCGGGCGGATCGTCGGCCCCGCCCTGGCCGGGGCGACGGTAGCGGCGTTCGGCTTCGCCGCCAGCTTCGTGGCAAACGCCGTGTCCTTCCTCGCGGTTGTCATCGCGGTACTGTTCGTCCGGCTCTCGCCGCCTCCCGGCCGGCAGGGCAGCGTGCTCGCGGCGCTCAGATCGGGCCTGTCCGCCACCAGATCCGAGCCGTCCTGCCGAGCCGCCATCATCACGATCGGCGTTGTGGCCTTTGTGGCTGCCCCGTTCATCGCCCTGGTGCCGGCCATGGCCTTGCGGCTGAGCCACGGCGGGGCCGCCGCGGTCGCCGCCGCCACGTCCGAGCTCACCACCGCACAGGGCCTGGGCGCCGTTGCCGGCGCGCTGCTGATGGCACCCCTGGCCGCGAGGATCGGACGCGGGCGGCTGCTCGGCTGGAGCCTCGGGCTGCTGCCCGTCGCGCTCACCTGCTACGCCCTCTCCCCCACCCGGTGGTGGGGCGTCGTGACCCTTTTCCTGGTCGGCCTGGTCTATCTCGGCGTGCTGTCCGGCCTGTCGACCGCGGTGCAGTTGTACGCGCCGCCGGACTACCGCGGGCGGGTGCTGAGTTTCTTCCAGGTCGCTCTCGGCGTCAGCTACCCGCTCGGCGCGCTGCTGCAGGGCCCCGTGGCCGACGCGATTGGCATCGGCTGGACCACGGCCAGCTCGGCCATCGCGATGGTCGTCATCATGGTCGCCGTGGTGCTTGTCCGGCCCAGCTTCGCCCATGCTCTCGTGCGCCGGCAGCAGCTGGTCGAGCCAGTCCCGGGTGCCGCCGGGAACGCGCAGGCGGCCAGCGGCTGGTCGAAGCCCAGCCTTGCTCAGGTGGACCCTGCGAGTAGGAGTTCATGTCACGGTGGCACGCTGAGGACGTGACGTCGAGCGCGAACAGGGCGGAGCCAGACCGCCCCGACCCCGGAGCTGCGCCGCGGGCGCGCGGGGCTGGCGCGGCGAACGGTCGCCTGGGCAACGCCGCGGCCACGCCGGCCGGGCGGGTCAGTGACGCCACCATCGCCAGGCTCGAGGCTGCCATGGGCGCGCTGGGCACGGCCGCGATGACCTCGATGGACCAGCGGCTGCCGTGGTACCGCGCGATGTCGGCGGAGAACCGCTCGTGGCTCGGGCTGGTGGCGCAGGCCGGCGTCGCGGCGTTCGTCGACTGGATCAAGCATCCGGAGCGGTCCAGGCCCGCCGTGGCCGGCGAGGTCTTCGGCACCGCGCCCAGGGAACTGGCCAGGGCGGTGACTCTGCAGCAGGCGGTCGAGATGGTCCGGGTCATCGTGGACGTCGTCGAGGCACAGGTCGACGAGCTGGCGGCCCCCGGCGGCGAAGCCGAGCTCCGCGAGGCCGTGCTCCGTTACACCAGAGAGGTCGCGTTCGGCACCGCCCACCTGTACGCGCGGACCGCAGAAGCCCGTGGCGCCTGGGATGCCCGGCTTGAGGCGCTGGTCGTGGACTCGCTGGTCCGCGGCGAGGTCGACGAGGGCCTGCAGTCCTGGGCGGCCGCGCTCAACTGGTCGTCCACGCCCGTGACGGTCGTCGTCGGGACGGCCGGAGGCAACGAGCCCGAGGGCCTGATCGACGAGTTCCGGGTTCTGGCCCGCCGGGCTCGCCTGGACCTGCTCGCCGGGGTACACGGGCACCGGCTGGTGCTCATCATCGGCGGCAGCACGGATCCGCTGGACGCCGCCCGCCACTTCGCGGGCCGGTTCGGACCCGGCCCGGTGGTGGCTGGCCCGGCCGTCGACGACCTGCAGGCAGCCGTCAGGTCGGCCGGGGCCGCCCTCGCCGGGCTGCGGGCAGCCGCCGGCTGGCCCGATGCGCCCCGCCCGGTGCTCGCCAGCGACTTGCTGCCCGAGCGGGCCCTAGACGGCGACGAGACCGCGCGCGAAACCCTGATCACCGACGTGTACGAGCCGCTGCTGCGGGGCGGCAGCGCGCTGCTGGACACGGTGACGACCTACCTGGAGCAGGGAAACTCACTCGAGGCGACCGCAAGAATGCTGTTCGTACACCCGAACACCGTTCGATACCGGCTCCGCCGGGTTACCGAACTGACCGGCATCCTGCCCAGCGACGGGCGGGGCGGTTTCGCGCTCTGGACTGCGGTGGTGCTTGGCCGTCTCTCGCACAAGGCCACGTAGCCGGGGGGCCACGGGGGCGGAGCAATCGCGGGCTTGTAGACTTCCTACATACCAGCGCGAGGAAACTTCGTTTGCTTCGGCATAGGTATGGCGAAGTTCTACAGTGCAGGCTAGGACAATGCTTCTCATCGCAGCCCCCGGCCAGGGCGCCCAGACGCCGGGCTTCCTCGCTCCCTGGCTTGAGCTGCCCGGATTCGGCGACCGGCTCGCCGCGTGGTCCGAGCTCGCGGGATGCGACCTCATCCGGTGCGGCACCGACGCCGACGCGGACGAGATCAGGGATACCGCCGTTGCCCAGCCGCTGCTCGTCGCGGCGGCCATCGCCGCGGCTGAAGACCAGGTCGTCACCGGCGCCCACCCGGTCAGCCGCCAGTCCGTCGGCGTGGCCGGGCATAGCGTCGGCGAGCTGGCCGCCGGCGTGCTGGCCGGCGTGATCTCCGCCGATGACGCCATGCGCCTGGTCCGGGTGCGCGCTCACGGCATGGCCGCCGCGGCCGCGGCCGAGGCCACCGGGATGACCGCGGTGCTGGGCGGAGACGAGGCAACGGTCCTGGCCGCGATCGAGGCCGTCGGGCTCACGCCCGCGAACGTGAACGGGGCCGGCCAGATCGTGGCCGCCGGGACTCGGGCCCAGCTAGCCGCACTCGCCGACAACCCGCCGGCCGGCGCGCGGATCCGGCCGCTGTCGGTGGCCGGGGCGTTCCATACCCATCACATGGCCCCGGCGGTGGAGGCGCTCGCCGCCGCGTCCGAGGGCGTGCACGTCAACGATCCGCTCCGGCCGCTGCTGTCCAATCGGGACGGCGCGGTCGTCCGCTCAGGCAAGGACTGGATCGACCGGATCATCAACCAGGTCAGCGCGCCTGTCCGGTGGGACCAGTGCATGCAGACGATGGCCAGCATGGGCGTCACCGCGATCATCGAGCTTCCGCCGGCCGGAACGCTCACCGGGCTGGCCAAGCGCGCTCTCAAGGGCGTGCAACTCGTCGCCCTCAAGACTCCCGATGACCTGCCCGCCGCCCAGGCGCTGGTGGCCGAGCACGCGGACAGCCACGCCGACAGCCACGCCCCCGACTGGCGCCTTCTGGTCGCGCCGCTGGCCGGCATCTTCCGCGCCCCCGCCGGCCACCCGGAGTCGGCCGCCCCTGGCACCGCGGTCGGGCAAGGTGCCGACCTCGGGTGCGTGGAGATGCGCGGTGGCAGTCACACGGTCGCGCCGGACTTCCCCGCGACGGTGATCGAGTGGCTCGTCGAGGACGGTGACCCGGTGAGCGCCGGGCAGCCGCTAGTCCGGCTGCAGCCGCCACTGGCCGATTAGCGCTGACCGCGGCGTGAAGCTCGAGCGACCACAACCACACAGCAAGACAGCTGGGGCCCGAGGGGCCACGCGAGATAACTACTGGCGAAAGGCAGCAGGAAACATGCGACTCACCGAAGGTCACCCGGCCGCACGCGTGCTGGCTTTCGGCGGTTACCAGCCCGCCAGGGTCGTCACCAACGACGAGCTCACGCGGACCGTGGAGACCAGCGACGAGTGGATCCGCAGCCGGGTCGGCATCGCCAGCCGCCGGATTGCTGGTCCGGACGAGACCGTGACCGATATGGCCGTGCAGGCGGGAGGCAAGGCGCTGGCCGGCAGTGGCCTGTCCCCGGCGGACATCGACCTGGTGATCGTGGCCACCTGCACGCCGGAGGTCCAGATCCCCAACGTGGCGGCGTCGGTGGCCAGGCGGCTCGGCATTCTCGCGCCCGGCGCCTACGACCTGAACGCGGCCTGCGCAGGATTTTGCTACGCGCTGGCCAATGCCGCCGACGCCGTGCGGACCGGTACGGCCAGGAACGTGCTGGTGATCGGGGCGGAGAAACTTTCGCAGTGGGTCGACTGGACCGACCGGTCCACCTGCATCATCTTCGCCGATGGCGCCGGAGCCGCAATCGTCGGGCCGGTCGCCGATCCCGCCGATGCGCCGGGCATCGGCCCGGTCCTGTGGGGCAGCGATGGTGACCTGGCCGACAAGATCTACATCAAGGACCGGGACTCGTTCATCTTCCAGGAAGGTCAGGCGGTCTTCCGCTGGGCCACGACGGCCCTGGCACCGATTGCCCTCAAGGCGTGCGAGAAGGCCGGGGTTGATCCGACCGAACTCGCTGCTTTCATCCCGCACCAGGCCAACCTGCGGATCGTGGAGGCCATCGCCCGCAAGCTCGGCGCGCCTCAGGCCATCGTCGCCAGCGACATCGTGACCGCGGGCAACACCTCGTCGGCGTCGATCCCGCTGGCGCTGTCGCGCATGATCGAGCGCGGCGAGATCCCCTCAGGTTCACACGCGCTGCTAGTCGGCTTCGGCGCGGGCATGTGCTACGCCGCGCAGGTGATCACGGTACCCTGACCCCCGCCCCCATCGGGGACGAGTTGCCACCAAGAAAAAGTGCGAAATCCGCAGAAGGAGAACAGAGTCCATGGCCATGACGGAGCAGGAAATCCTCGCAGGTCTCGGCGAGATCATCGACGAGGTCGCCGGCGTTCCGGCAGAAGACGTGACGCCGGAGAAGACCTTCGTCGACGACCTCGACATCGACTCCCTGTCGATGGTCGAGATCGCCGTGGCGGCACAGGACAAGTTCGGCGTCGAGATCCCGGACGACCAGCTGAAGGACCTGAAGACGGTGCAGGACGTCATCGACTACGTCCGCCGCGCCGAGGTCTCGGCCTGATCGCCTGAGCAGTCCGCGCCGGGTTTAACGAGCGCCGGGTCTGACCGGGAGCCGAGCATGTCCGATGCCGCCTGGACGCCGAGGTCCGGCGCGTCATCCCCGATTCAAGGAGCAGAAGGACAGTGGGAACAGACCGGACGCGCGTCGTCGTCACCGGCCTTGGCGCCATTACCCCGGTAGGGGCCGATGTGCCCAGCACCTGGGAGGCGGTCAAGGCTGGCCGCAGCGGCGTGCGGCAGCTGACGGACGACTGGGCGGCGGAGTTGCCGGCCAGGATCGCGGCCTGGGCCGCGGCCGATCCGGCGACGCTGATCGACCGGGTGCAGTCCCGCCGTCTGGATCGCTGCGAGCAGTTCGCGCTCGTTGCTGCCCGCGAGGCCTGGGCCGACGCGGGGTCGCCTGAGGTCGACCCCGAGCGGCT
>JASIBJ010000418.1 GCA_030045215.1 Streptosporangiaceae bacterium
GGTTGCCGATTGCCAGCGACTTGGCGATCGTGTCCGGGCGGACGGGGTGCACCACATCGTGCCCGGCCCGGAAGGCCTGGGCGACGGGCGAGCACCCCGAGGCCTGGGCTCCGATCACTCGGTACGCTGCCTCCTCGACCAGGCCGGTCGCCACCAGCTCGCGGAAGGCCTTGTCAATCTTCACGAGCTGCGCCCCGGACGCCACCGGTACCACGATCTGCTCGGGGAGTCGCCAGCCAAGCTGCTCGGCGATCTCGAAGCCGATGGTCTTGGAGCCCTCGGCGTAGTAAGGCCGGACGTTGACGTTCACGAAGGCCCAGTCGTCTCGCTCGTCTGCGAGCTCGGAGGCGAGCCTGTTGGCGTCGTCGTAGGTGCCCTCCACCGCGACCAGCGTGCAGCCGTAGACCGCGCTGGCGAGTATTTTCTGCGCCTCGAGGTCTGCCGGGATCACCACGACCGACCTGATGCCGGCCCGTGCGGCCGCGGCGGCAACCGCGTTCGCGAGGTTGCCGGTGGACGGGCAGGCCAGCACCTTGTACCCGAGTTCCTGTGCCACCGCCAGCGCGACGCCCACGACCCGGTCCTTGAACGAGTGGGTGGGGTTGCCGCGCTCGTCCTTGATCCACAACTCCCGCAGGCCAAGGATCCTGGCCAGCTCGTTAGCCCGGATCAGCCTCGTCCAGCCGGGCTCGAGGTTCGGCCGCGAGGCGATATCGGCGGGAACCGGCAGCAGGCTGGCGTACCGCCAGATGCTGAGCGGGCCCGACTGGATCTGGGCCCGCGAGATCGATGGCAGGTCGTAGGCGACTTCAAGCGGCCCGAAACATTCGTCACACGCGTGCCGGGAGCCGAGTTCTGTGGTGTGGCCGCACTCGCGGCAGCTGAGATGGGTGGCGAATCCGAAGCGCGACGGTAGCTGGATCGTCGCAGTTGACAGTCGTTGCTGACTGGGCATGGGGCGAGGCCTTTCTCCTCATCTATCCCGTCGGCGGCTGCCGCGGGCCGGAGTTGGCACCAGTCACGAGCCGACCTCGCCGCTCCGCTGTCGTCGACACCGCTGTCATCGACGCTGGCGGACGCATGATCATCGTGATGGTTGCCGGGGCTTCATCGGGCCGTTCCCTCCACCC
This sequence comes from Streptosporangiaceae bacterium, assembly GCA_030045215.1. The sequence goes on from JASIBJ010000418.1 coordinate 1,131, forward strand.
CTCTGGATGAGCAATATGAAGTTGTGGGCAGAACTCTAACTGCTGCGGGCCTGGCGGTACCAATCGAGGTCCCGCGGCCAGCGCCGCAGTCGCAGCGGTTGGACGGGCCGCTAGCGGGAAGGAAGATCTGAGGGGAAATGTACCTGCCGCGTAACAGACGCTCTCGGCCCCGGCCCACGCCGTGGCCGGCGGCTGGTACCCGCCATACAGCCGGGCCCGCCCGCCCCCTGCCCGGTCCCGGCCGCGATCGGAGCCGATAATCTCGACCTATATGGGTGATACAGCAGCCGGCCGACGTGTGCTCGTCGCGTCCAACCGGGGGCCAGTGTCTTTCACGCGGGGCAACGACGGGCAGTTCACGGCGAAACGCGGCGGCGGTGGCGTGGTGTCCGGACTGTCGGCCGTCGCCGAAGACGAAGACATGCTGTGGGTGTGCGCTGCGCTGAGCGACGACGATCGCGCCGCCGTGCGAGCCGCCGGCAATGGTCTCCTCGAGTGGGAGGGCGCAAGCGGTGAATCGGCGGTGCGGATGCTTGATCTTCCGCCCGACGTGTTCGACCTGGCCTATAACGGCGTCGCGAACTCGACGCTCTGGTTCGTCCATCACATGCTGTTCGACACGCCGAACAAGCCGAGCTTCGGACCGGAATTCGGGCGAGAGTGGACGGCGTTCCGCGTCTACAACGAAGCCTTTGCGGGCGCGCTGGCGGAGGCGGTGAAGCCAGACGAGCAGGCCCGCGCCGTCATCCAGGACTACCACCTCTGCCTGGCGCCCCGGATGCTCGCCACACAGGCCGATAGCATCAAGATCGCGCACTTCTCGCACACTCCCTGGGCACCACCGGACTACTACCGCCTGCTGCCGGATGCGGTGGGCCGCGAAGTGCTGGCCGGCATCCTCGGCGCGGATCATGCGGGCTTCCTGACCCGGCGCTGGGCTGACGCCTTCATGGACTGCTGCGAGGAGTTCCTGGACGCCGCGGTCGACCGGGCCGCCAACCGCGTGAGCTTCGAGGGACATCACACCAGCGTCGGCGTGCACCCGCTCGGGGTGGACGCCGACCTGCTCCGCGAGCGTGCGGCCGAGGCCGATGTGGAGGACCGTATCGCCGTGCTCCACGAGCAGACTGCTGGCCGCAGACTGGTCGTCCGGGTCGACCGGACCGAGTTGTCCAAGAACATCGTGCGCGGCCTTGAGGCCTACCGGGATCTGCTGCGCGCCAAGCCGGAGTGGCATGGCCGGATAACCAAGCTGGCCTTCGCCTATCCATCCCGAGGCGACCTGGCCGAATACCAGCAGTACATGGCGGAGGTGCAGCGGCTGGCCGACGAGATAACCGACGAGTTCGCCGTGCCCGGCTGGGATCCGCTGATCCTCGAGGTGAACGATGACTACGCGCGTTCGCTGGCCGCACTCCGGCTCGCCGATGTGCTCCTGGTGAACCCGATCAGGGACGGCATGAACCTGGTCGCCAAGGAAGGTCCGGTCTTGTCCGACCACGGCTGCGCGCTCGTGCTGTCGACCGAGGCCGGCGCCGCGGCCGAATTGAGCGATGCGGCGCTGATGGTCAACCCCTACGACGTGACGCAGACGGCGCAGGCACTCCACGACGCGCTGTGCATGAGCCACCAGGAGCGGTCACGGCGCAGTGCCGTGCTGGCCGCCGCGGCCGGCACCTGGCCGCCCGCGCGCTGGTTCGCCGACCAGTTGCGCGCCCTGGACGAGGACTAAGGACGAGCTGCGCACGAACGGAACGAGCGGCGGGCCGTCACTGACCGGGACTAGCCGGGGGCGCGTCCCCACGACCTTTGGTGAACACGTCCGC
>JASIBJ010000045.1 GCA_030045215.1 Streptosporangiaceae bacterium
CGCGGCCAGGTCACCGTCCGCGGCAGCCCGCAGCAGCCCGGCGATGGGTGTCGCCAGCCGGTCCAGCACCACCTGGGTCTCCGGGTCACCGAAGCGCGCATTGAACTCGACCACCCGCAGGCCGCCCTTGGTCAGGCACAGCCCGGCGTAGAGCAGGCCGCTGAACGGCGCCGCGCGCCGGCGAAGTTCGGCCAAGGCCGGAGCGACCACGGTCGCGATCGTCTCCTCGGCCAGGTCGTGCGGGGCCCATGGCAGCGGTGCGTACGCCCCCATGCCCCCGGTATTCGGGCCCGTGTCGCCGTCCCTGGCACGCTTGTAGTCCTGGGCGGGCAGCAGCGGCACGGCCGTGGTCCCGTCAGCCAGGGCGAACACCGATACCTCCGGGCCGTCAAGGAACTCCTCGATCACGACGGTGCCGCAGGCCTGCGCATGCCTGGCCGCGAGGGCCCGGTCGGAGGTGACGACGACGCCCTTGCCTGCGGCCAGGCCGTCGGCCTTGACCACGTAGGGCGGCCCGAACCGATCCAGCGCTGCCTCGACCTCTGACCGGCCACGGCAGGTCCTGGCCCGCGCGGTGGGCACTCCGGCGGCCGTCATGACGTCCTTGGCGAACGACTTGGAGCCTTCGATCATGGCCGCTTCCCGGCCGGGCCCGAAGCAGCTGATGCCAGCGGCCCTGAGGGCGTCGGCGACGCCGGCGACCAGGGGTGCCTCCGGGCCGATCACGACCAGGTCGGCGGACACCTTCGCGGCCAGCGCCGTCACTGCGGCCGGATCGGTGGCGGCGACCGCGTGGACCTCGGCCAGCTCGGCAATGCCCGGATTGCCCGGTGCCGCGTGCAGGTCGGTCACCGTGGCATCGGCGGCCAGAGACCGGGTGAGAGCATGCTCACGGCCACCTGACCCGAGGACCAGTACTCGCACGGCCCAGAGCCTACCGGCTGAGTCGCCAGCGACTTGGTTCCCGCCGGGCGCCGCGACGTCCGGTGTCCTCCGGGCCGGGCCTAGAGCACCTCGCGCAGCACCACGGTCTGATCCCGGCGCGGGCCCACGCCGATCGCGCAGAAGGGGGCTCCGGCCATGTCTTCGAGGGACCGGACGTATGACTGGGCGTTCTTCGGCAGGTCGGCGAAGTCCGTGGCGGCCGAGATGTCCTCGCGCCAGCCGTCCAGGTATTCGAACACCGGGATCGCGTGGTGAAAGTCGGTCTGGGTCATCGGGATCTCGTCGTGCCGCTTGCCGTGCACGTCGTAGCTGACGCAGACCGGGATCTTGTCCAGACCGGACAGCACGTCGAGCTTGGTCAGGAAGAAGTCAGTGACTCCGTTAACCCGCTTGGCATACCTGGCGATGACTGCGTCGAACCATCCTGTCCGCCGCGGCCGGTCGGTGGTGACGCCGTACTCACCGCCGGTGGTGCGCAGCCACTCGCCTAGATCGTCATGCAGCTCAGTGGGGAACGGGCCGGATCCCACCCTGGTCGTGTACGCCTTGAGTATGCCGATCACCCCGGTAATTCGCGTCGGGCCGATGCCCGACCCGGCGCAGGCCCCGCCCGCGGTCGGCGAAGAGGACGTCACGAATGGGTAAGTGCCGTGATCGACGTCGAGCAGCGTGGCCTGGGCGCCCTCCAGCAAGACCACCTTGCTCTGGTCGAGAGCTTCGTTGAGCACCAGGCCGGTGTCGGCGACATACCGTTCCAGCCGGCCGGCGTAGCCCAGATACTGCTCGGTAACGGCAGCGGCGTCGATGCCGCGCCGGTTGTACACCTTGGTGAGGACCTGGTTCTTCTCGCGCAGGGCCAGCTCAAGCTTCTGGCGCAGAATGCCGGGGTCGAACAGGTCCTGGACCCGGATGCCAACCCGTGAGGCCTTGTCGCTGTAGGCCGGCCCGATGCCGCGGCCCGTCGTGCCGATCCTGGCCTGCCCGAGGTAACGCTCGGTGACCTTATCGAGGGCCACGTGGTGCGGCATGATGAGGTGCGCGTCGGCTGAGATCAGCAGGCGGTCACGCCAGGCCCCGCGCTCAATCAGCGCGTCGATCTCCTCCAGCAGCACATCCGGATTTATCACTACTCCGTTACCGATAACGGCAGTGGCGTTGTCCGACAGGACGCCGGACGGCAGCATGTGCAGGGCGTAGCTCTCGTCCCCTATTACGACGGTATGACCGGCGTTATTACCGCCCTGATACCGGACGACGTAGTCGACCCGGTCGCCGAGCAGGTCAGTTGCCTTGCCCTTGCCTTCATCGCCCCACTGCGCGCCGACGATCACGATGGCGGGCATGTCACAGGTCCTTCCCGTAACAAACTGAAAGCCCCGCCGACGTCATTGCAGGCTGCAAGTGCGGCAAGGGGCTCTTGCAATCAGATGCTACCGGACGCTACACAGGCCGGGGCGACTGTTCCCTGGCGCGTCGGGCATCGGCCGGACGTCTGGCTCAGTCCTCGGCCAGCGCCGCCACCGCCGCCGGGCTGCTGCCGGCGAGGAACTCACGGCAGCGGGCCGCCTCATCGTCTTCCCCGATCGCGGCGGCCGCCTTGCCGAGCAGGTTGAGCGACCGCAGGAAGCCGCGGTTCGGCTCATGTTCCCACGGGATCGGCCCATGCCCTCGCCATCCTGCCCGGCGCAACTGGTCGAGCCCGCGGTGATAGCCGGTGCGCGCGAACGCGTACGCGCTGACCGGGTCCCCTGCGGCCAGCGCGCGCTCGGCCAGCGCCGCCCACGCCGCACAGTAAGCGGGGAAGCGCGCCGCGACCGGGGCCGGGTCGGTCGCGGCGGCCAGCGCGGCCGCAGCCTCCTCGTCTGCCGGAAGGTACGTCTCGGGCGGACCGCCGAGTAGGTTCTCTCGCTTCATGCAGCCATCCTGCCGTGCCGCCCGTGAGGGGCGCCGCCCTGCCTGGGTAAGTTGGCCGTATGGCAGACGACGAGCGTCCCGCGGCGGCCAGCGGCACCTTCGTGATGGGCGGCGACCTGCCGGTAACCCGTCTCGGTTTTGGCGCCATGCGGATCACCGGGCCAGGAATCTGGGGCGACCCGCCGGACCGCGGTCAGGCGATCAGGGTGCTGAGAAGGGCCGTCGCGCTCGGAGTCGACTTCATTGACACGGCCGACGCGTACGGGCCGTTCGTGAGCGAGGACCTGATCGCCGAAGCCCTGTATCCCTACGACGGGGTAAGCATCGCGACGAAGGGCGGCTTCGTCAGGCCGGGCCCGGGCAAGTGGTATCCGGTCGGCCTGCCCGCATACTTGCGGCAGTGCGTGGAAATGAGCCTGCGCCGGCTGCGGGTTGACACGATCGACCTGTACCAGCTGCACCGGATCGATCCCAAGGTGCCAACGGCGGACCAGTTGGGCGAACTCGACACCATGCGGCGTGAGGGCAAGATCGCCAGGATCGGGCTGTCCGAGGTCAGCGTGGATCAGATCACCGAGGCGCGCCTGACCGCGCCGGTTGTCTCGGTGCAGAACCAGTTCAATCTCGTGGACCGTAAGTCAGAGGACGTACTCGAGCACTGTGAGCGCGAGGGTCTCGGGTTCATCCCGTGGAACCCGATTGCAGTCGGCCGGCTGGCCGGGCCGGAAGGCCCAGTCGCGGACATTGCCAGTGAGACGGGCCATTCTCCTGGTCAGGTCGCGCTGGCCTGGCTGCTGCGCCGCTCTCCGGTGATGCTGCCGATTCCCGGCACCGGTACGGTCAGCCATCTTGAGGAGAACGTCGGAGCGGCCCAGGTCGAGCTGACCGATGATCAGTTCGCCGCACTGTCGGCCCTGGGCTGACGGCCCGGCCGGACCGACAGCCTCAGCCCAGCTTCTTGCCGACCGACAGCAGGTCCTGGCAGGCCTCGACGACCCTGCCCGTCATGGACTCCTCGGCCGCCTTGCCCCAGGTACGCGGGTCGTAGGCCTTCTTGCTGCCAACGTCGCCGTCCACCTTGAGCACGCCGTCATAATTCGTGAACATGTGACCGGCGACCGGCCGCGTGAAGGCGTACTGCGTGTCGGTGTCTACGTTCATCTTGACGACGCCGTAGCCGATGGCTTCGCGAATCTCCTCGAGGGCCGACCCGGAACCGCCGTGGAACACCAGATCGAAGGGCTTGTCCTTGCCGTACTTGGCGCCGACCGCATCCTGGATCTCCTTCAGGATGGATGGCCGCAGCTTGACGTGGCCGGGCTTGTATACCCCGTGCACGTTCCCGAACGTGGCGGCCAGCATGTACCGGCCGCGTTCGCCGAGGCCCAGCGCCTCGGCCGTGGCCAGCGCGTCCTCCGGTGTGCTGTAGAGCTTCTCGTTGATCGCACCGACGATGCCGTCTTCCTCACCGCCGACCACGCCGATCTCCAGCTCCATGATGACGTGCGCTCTGGTGCAAAGATCGAGCAGTTCGCTGGCTATCTGCAGGTTCTCGGCCAGCGGCACCGCCGAGCCGTCCCACATATGGGACTGGAATAGCGGCTCCTCGCCGCGCGCGACGCGCTCGGCCGAGATCTGGGCGAGCGGGCGCATGTAGCTGTCCAGCTTGTCCTTCGGGCAGTGGTCGGTGTGCAGCGCGACGTGCACCGGATACTTCCCGGCGACGATGCGGGCGAAGTGGGCCAGGGCTACCGCCCCGGTCACCATGTTCTTGACCCCGGCGCCTGACAGGTATTCGGCGCCTCCGGTGGAGACCTGGACGATGCCGTCGCTCTCGGCCTCGGCGAAGCCGCGAAGAGCGGCATTCAGGGTCTGGCTGGACGTCACGTTGATCGCCGGGTAGGCGAACCCCTGCTCCTTGGCCCGGTCGAGCATCTGGGCGTAGACCTCAGGCGTCGCGATCGGCATGGCGCGCGTTCCTCTCCTCGTCGGTCAGTGCCCAGTATCGCTGACCGGGCAGGCCGGCCCAAGCCGACCGGGCGAGTTGCTGACATTGGCCAGCTGGGCACGAGCGCGAGCCCTACGCTCGGAGCTATGGGGCGCCACGATGCCGATCCCGCTGATCGCCGCCGTTACATGGTCGTCATTCTGGTCACCACCGCCGTGCTGGCGCTCTTGGTGCTAGGAGCGCTGGCGCTGAACGGGCTTTCGCACAACTGACGGGCCGCGGCCTGGCGCTACGAGCGGCGCGAGGCTCTAGTCCAGGTCGAGATCGGCCAGTTCGAACGCGGGCAGGTACGGCAGGCCACGCTCGGCGATCCGTTCGCGCGCGCCCCGCTCGACGACGGTGGCGATGCCTACGACGTGAGCGCCGGCCTCCTGCAGCACGTCCACTGCCGTCAGCACCGAGTTGCCGGTTGTGGAGGTGTCCTCGACCGCCAGGACGCGCCGGCCGGCGACGTCGGGACCTTCTATCCGGCGCTGCAGCCCGTGCGCCTTCTCGGATTTGCGCACGACGAACGCGTCAAGCCTGCGTCCGCGCGCAGCGGCGGCGTGCATCATGGCCGTGGCGACGGGATCTGCACCCAGGGTGAGCCCCCCGACGGCCTCGTAGGACAAGTCCGCAGTCGTGTCCAGCATGACCCGGCCCGCCACCGGAGCGGCGCGCCCGTCCAGCAGGACTCGGCGCAGGTCGATGTACCAGTTGGCCTGCTGGCCTGAAGACAGGGTCACCGGTCCGTGCACGACCGCCAGTTCCTTGATCATCGCAAGCAGATCGTCTCGGTCAGCCACGGCAGCCGAGCCTACCCCGCCACGCTGCCCGGCCCCGGCATCAGCGTGGGCCGGGTAATTTCTGCTGGCTGGCGGCGGCCTGGCCTGGCTGCGGGTGACCCGACCACGAGCGGGGTCACCTCAACAGGGCGAAATGCTGGAACAGGCGGTAAGAACCTTCCCCGGTTGATACGTCCGCGATCCGCGCTATCTGTCACGGCTGCCGTCACGCGCTGGTAACGTCACGCGCAACGGAAGGGACGGTGTCGCGTTGGATCGCTGCGCGCTGTTCGTGGACGCGGGCTATGTGCTGGCCGAGGGCGCACTAGCCGTCCACGGCACTCGCAATCGAGACTCGGTGTCCTGGGACTACGCCGGCCTCCTGAAGCTGCTTGGCGGGCTGTCCAGAGACCGCACCGGCCTGCCCCTGCTCCGCTGCTACTGGTACGACACCGTGACGGACGGCGGCCGGGCGGCTGAACACGACACGCTCGCGGACGTGCCGGGCGTGAAGCTCCGACTGAGCAAGCTACGCCCCAACCGCAAGGAGGGCGTAGAGGCTGAGATCCGCCGGGACCTCAGCTCGCTGGCGAGGAACCGCGGCGTCAGCGACGCCGTCATCGTCAGCGCCGAGGAGGATCTCGGCCCGGTGATCGCGGAGATCCAGGATCTTGGCCTCCGGGTAGTCCTCCTGCACGTGAGCGCTGACGATAACTGGGCGGTCTCGCGCTCGCTCCGCCAGGAGTGCGACGACATCATTGACATGTCCGCCGGGCACCTGCGTCCGTATGTGGACCTCATTCCCGGTGCCGAGCCTGGCGGCCGGGATGCGCAACTGACCTCGGGGGGATACCGCGAACTGGCGGCCGGCTCTGCTGCGCCGGGCGGCCAGTTTGCAGGCATGGGCCAGCAACCGGCCATAGCCGCGCCGGCCCCCCAGCTTTACCCCTCGCCCGTGGCACCCGAATACGAGCGCGTCAGTCAGGCCCAGTTCGCTACGCCCGCCCGCGACCAGCAGGCTGGCTTGTCGGTCCAGCAGGCTGGCTTGTCGGCTCAGCAGGCTGGCCGGTTCGCCGGCAGTGTCGGTCCTGCCGGGCAGCCAGACGGTCTCGGCCCGGCACCGAGCCATCGCAGGCAGGAAGATCAGCCGCAGCTGGCGGTGCAATACCAGAGCCAGGAGTCGGGCCGAGGCCTCGGGTCTCCCGGTGGCGCGGTTTCAGGCCAGCCGGGATATGGCCAGAACGGCTTCGCGGAACCGGCTCAGAGCGGCATCGACCAGCCGAGGCCGGTCGGTCAGGCCGACCTGGGCCCGGTGGCCGGCTCGCAGCACGGTGGCTCAGGGCCGCATGGATTGCTGCCAGGTGCCGCACCACAGCACAATGGCCTGCCCCAGAATGGGATGCCGGCTGGGCTGGCCGTTACGCCTGCTCAGCAAAATGGCCTGCCGCATGGCGGGTACGGCCAGTCGGGCAGCCATCAGGCGAGCGGCCAGATCGGCGGCATTAATCAGCCGGGCGGAATGCAACTCGCACCTGGCATTCAGCCGGGCCAGGCTGGTCAGCAGGGCCCACCAAACGGCGTGTCGGGTCACGGTCACCAGCATGGTCAGGGCCTTCCCGCCCCGAGCCTGCAGCCGGGACCGGGGATGCAGCCAGCGCCAGTGATGCAGCGCGGCATGTCGAGCCAGAGCGGGCCCCCCGGTCAGGGGCTGCCCGGCAGGGCTGCTGCCCAGCACGCCGCTGTCGCTCAGGGGATGCAGCCGAGCTCGCCGATGCAGGCCGGTCAGCACCTCGGCGCCCCGGGACCGGGAATGCAGAGTGTTGGAGTCCCGTCAGGACCTCCGCAGGGACACCGGCATGCTCAGGGACCCGGCCCCATGCCGGGAGCGCCCGGCGGGCCCGGGCCGAACGGAGGCTCGGGCCTGCCGCCGGGGCCCGGCGGTCAGCAAAGCGCTCTCGCTCCGCTCGATCCACAGCGCGGCCTCCCTGCGCAGCGCCAGATCTCCCCGGCCAATGGCGCGCCCTACTCGCAGCCCGACAGGATCAGCCCGTACGGGAGTCAGCCAGCCCAGTTCGGCGCGCCGCCCGGGCAGGGATACTCGCAGCCTCCCTACAGCGGGCCGCAGCAGTCGATGCAGGTGCCCCAGCCTCTTCCGCCGGTCGCCATGTCGGTTGCCGAGGCGGTGCAATCCGCGCACGCGGAGGGGTTCGGCTTCGGTGAGGCAGTAGCCAGGGATGCTCCGGCGCTCTGGCTCGAGGCAGTGCTCGCGCGCAAGCCCAGGATGCCGTCGGATCTCGAGGCGAGGCTGCTGCAAGGCTCGGCCCTGCCCATCGACTCTCTGCTGCATGACGAGGTGAGGCATGCGCTGCGGCGCGGATTCTGGGACGCGCTTGAGCGCTCGCGGCACTGAGCAATTGCGCAGCTTACAGAGCGCCACTTCGATCGGCATTTCCCTGGTCACGAAGCCATTACTCCGCCGTTGAATGGCGATCTCATGAACTACCGCTAGGTACCGTAGGAACGTGGCCGTATTGTGCAGGGATGAATTCGACTCGATCGAATTCGACGCAGCAGCCAGCGGTGATCACGCCTCCGCGGCGCGCCAGATGACCCTGCTCGCGAAGACCGGTACCGAGACGCGCGGGATGCCACGGGCCGAGGCGTTCCTGCGTGCCGCAGAGCAGTGGATGCTCGCCGACGACCCGGCCGAAGCCGTCGCCGGCTTCCGGCGCGCGATGGCGGAGGGCGGGCCGGTGTTCGTAGAACCCAGGGTCCCGCTGGCTCGCGCCCTGTTCCAGCTGGGCAAGGACGCCGAGGCGCAGGCCATCATCAGCGGCCTCAAGACCAAGGGCCCGACCGACCCGCGGATCTGCGACATGGTGGCGGAACTTCTCGTGGAGCGTTCCGACCTCGCGTCGGCCCTCGAGTGGGCCACCGCCGGCGTCAGGCTGTGCCTGACGCAGGGCGGGGCACAGCCCGGGGTCGCCGGGGACAAGTCAGAGCTGCGCCTGCTGCTCAGCCTGCGCTACCGCATCCGCAATGACCTCGGGCTGCCCGAGGACGATTACGACCAGCTCCTCGACGAGCGCTAGCCTGCACGGCCCGCCAGCTACGACTGCCGCGCTGTCACCCGCGCCGGCCGCTGGGCGGTAACCGTCAGCGAGTCCGATGCCTCGTCCAGGTCGACCACGACGGTGTCACCGTCGGTGATGTCGCCCGCCAGCAGCGAACGGGCCAGCTTGTCGCCGATCGAGGACTGGATCAGGCGCCGCAGCGGCCGCGCCCCGTAGACCGGGTCGAAGCCGGTGAGCGCGAGCCACTCCCTGGCCTCGGGCGTCACCGACAGGGTCAACCGGCGCTCGGCCAGCCGCGACCCTAGCCTGCTCACCTGCAGGTCGACGATCTCGGTGAGCTCCGCGGTCGTCAGCGCGTCGAAGACGATCACCTCGTCGAGCCGGTTGAGGAACTCCGGCTTGAACGTGGCGCGGACGACGGCCATGACCTTCTCCCGCTTGTCGCTCTCCTCCAGCGTCGGGTCCGCGATGAACTGCGAGCCGAGATTCGAGGTCAGGATCAGGATCGTGTTCCTGAAGTCGACCGTCCGGCCCTGTCCATCGGTCAGCCTGCCGTCGTCGAGCACCTGGAGCAGGATATTGAAGACCTCCGAGTGCGCCTTCTCCACCTCGTCGAGCAGCACGACACAATACGGCCTGCGCCGGACGGCCTCGGTCAGCTGGCCGCCCTCGTCATAGCCGACGTAACCGGGCGGCGCCCCGACCAGCCGGGCGACCGAGTGCCGCTCGGAGTACTCGCTCATGTCGAGCCTGATCATCGCCCGCTCGTCGTCGAACAGGAACTCGGCCAGCGCCTTGGCCAGCTCGGTCTTGCCGACTCCGGTCGGTCCGAGGAACAGGAACGAGCCCGATGGCCGGTCGGGATCGGCGATGCCGGCCCTGGACCTGCGGACCGAGTCGGACACCGCCTGCACGGCAGCCGACTGGCCGATGATCCGGTGTCCCAGCTCCTCTTCCATCCGCAGCAGCTTGCCGGTCTCGCCCTCGAGCAGCCGCCCCGCCGGAATGCCGGTCCACGAGGAGACGACGTCGGCAACGTCATCGGGTCCCACTTCTTCCTTGACCATGGGGCTTGCCGCCGGAACGCCGGGCTTGTGCCCGTCGGCGCCGTCCGCTGCGTCGGCGCCGCTAGCGGACGCCGTGGCCTGCTCCTCCTCGCTCGCGGCCGCGGCCGACGCCGCTTCGATCTCCCGCTCGAGAGCGGGGATCTCGCCGTAC
>JASIBJ010000419.1 GCA_030045215.1 Streptosporangiaceae bacterium
CAGCCAGGTGCTCGCACTGGTCACTGGGTCGGCCGAGCAGGCCCAGACGCTGCTGCGCACGCTCACCGCCGCAGCCAGGTACCTGTACCTGGAGGAGGTAGCGCAGGCCGGCCCGGCGGCTCGGGCCGGGCAGGCGATGACCGGCGGGATAACCGCCGCCGCGCGGCCCACGGCGGGCGCGCCGGTTCCGCCCCGGCTGACCGACGGGATCAAGCTCGAAGGCGTCACCTACACCTACCCGGGCGGGGCCGCGCCCACGCTGCAGGACGTGACCGCAGCGCTGCCTGCCGGGACGACCGTCGCGCTCGTCGGGGACAATGGCGCCGGTAAGACGACGCTGGTGAAGCTGCTGGCCGGGCTGTGCCGGCCGGACGCCGGCCAGATCCTGGTCGACGGCATTGATCTGGCCAGGCTGGACCTCGTGACCTGGCGAGGGCGCCTGTCGGCCGGCTTCCAGGACCATGCCAGGTTCGAGTTCAGCCTGCAGCGGGCGCTCGGACTTGGCCACCTGCCCGATCTGGACGACGCCGGCGCCGTGCAGAACGCGCTCGAGCGGGCGGGCGCGGCGGATCTGCCCGACGCGCTCCCGGCCGGCCTGGCGACCCAGCTCGGGCCGGCCTGGCCGGACGGCACGGATCTGTCGGGCGGGCAGTGGCAGAAGCTGGCCATCGGGCGGGCCATGATGCGCCCCGACCCGCTGCTCTTGCTGCTGGACGAGCCCACCGCCGCGATCGACGCGCAGTCCGAGCATGAGCTGTTCAGCCGGTGGACGCGTGCGGCCGGGCAGCTGCGGGAGCGGTCAGGCGCCATCACCGTGCTCGTCTCGCACCGGTTCTCCACCGTCCGGATGGCCGACGTGATCCTGGTCCTGCAGGGCGGGCGCATCTGCGAGCGCGGCAGCCACAACGAGCTGATGACGGCCGGCGGCCTGTACGCCGAACTGTTCGAGCTGCAAGCCCGTGCGTACCGGTGAGGTGGAATGCGTCACACGGAATCCGCTACGGCCTGCCCTCCGGGCGGCGGATGGCCGTCCGACGCCGCTGTGGCACCGTGAGCCGGCGCTGGCACGTTGTGCGGCGACATGGTCTCGCCCGTCCTGCCCTCGGGTACCGGCCGGCCGACGATCCGGTAAACCTCGGCGCCGTCGACCGTCTCGTGCTCCATGAGCAGGCTCACGACCTGGTCGAGCTCGGCGCGGTGACTTCGGATCAGCGCGATCGCCGACTCCTCAGCTTCCCGCAGCAGCCGCGCCACCTCGGAGTCGATCGTCGCCTGGGTGGACTCGGCGAACGGGCGGCTCGACAGGCCGCCGCCGCCACCACCGAGGAACACCGAGCCGCCCTCTGGGTACCCGACTGGCCCCAGCGCTGGGGACAAGCCGAACTCCCTCACCATCTTCGTGGCCAGGTCGGTGGCCGAGGCCAGGTCGTTAGCCGCCCCGGTCGAGCCCTGGTTCAGCTCGACGAGCTCGGCTGCGCGGCCGCCAAGCCGGACCGCCAGCGACTCGGTCAGGTAGTCCTCGCCGTACAGGTGTCGCTCGACCAGCGGTAGCTGCTGGGTCACTCCCAGGGCCTGGCCAGCCGGAAGGATCGTGACCTTCGCGACCGGGTCGGCATGATCGGAGAGCGCCGCTATCAGCGCGTGCCCCGACTCATGGATCGCGACCGCGTGTTTCTCCTCGGGCAGGAGCACATTCGAGCCCTCGCGTCGACCCAGCAGGATCCGGTCCCTGGCGTCGTCGAAGTCCTGAGCGGTTAGCACCTGACGGTTGTCCCGGACCGCGAAGATCGCCGCCTCATTGGCGAGATTGGCCAGGTCCGCGCCGGAAAAGCCGGGCGTTCCCCTGGCGACCACGTTGAGGCTCACGTCCGGTCCCAGGCGCTTGTCCCGGCAGTGCACGGCCAGGATCGCCTCGCGCTCGGACAGCGTAGGCAGCGGGATCGTAATCTGCCGGTCGAACCGGCCGGGTCGCAGCAGCGCCGGGTCGAGCACTTCGGGCCGGTTCGTGGCCCCGAGCACCACGATTCCCTCGGTGACATCGAATCCGTCCATCTCCGAGAGCAGCTGGTTCAGGGTCTGCTCGCGCTCGTCGTTGGCCACGACGGCACCCGAGCCGGCCCGGCGCTGGCCGATGGCATCGATCTCGTCGATGAAGATAATGGCCGGGGCGGCCTTGCGGGCCTCGGTGAACAAGTCGCGGACCCTGGCCGCACCGACGCCGACGAACATCTCCACGAAGCTGGAGCCCGTGACGGAAAAGAACGGCACCGCAGCCTCGCCGGCGACCGCTCGCGCGATGAGCGTCTTGCCGGTTCCAGGCGGGCCGATCATCAGCACGCCCCTCGGGGCCATGGCGCCGGCCAGGCGGTAGCGGCCAGGGTTCTTCAGGAAGTCGACGACCTCGCTGACCTCCTGCTTTACGCCGTCATAACCGGCCACATCAGAGAACTTCGTGCTCGGCTTCTCGGCGTCGAAAACCTTGGCCCTGGATCGCCCGACGCCCATTACGCCCTGCAGGGAAGTCCCGGCGGTCCTCGCCATCCGCCGGAAGAGCCAGATGAGCAGGACTGTCGGCAGCACGAGCCAGAGCAGCAGCAGCACTATCTCCCCGAGCGCCGAGCTGCTGGGCGAACCGTAGGAGGTACTGACCCCCGCCTTCTGCAGGCTCGTCGACAGCGGGGAGCCAGGGACGATATATGGTGTTACCGCCTGATAGTCCTTATTATTGGTCAACGTTCCGGTCACGGTGACGTTGGAGTTGGCCGATCCGGAACTCGGGATCGTGACGGTCTTGATCTTGTGCGCCGCCACGTCGCTGGTGAACTGCGAGTACGTCAGCGTCTGCGGAGACGTCGTGTGCACGAAGGTCGGCACGATATACAGCAGGGCGATCAGCAGGACCAGCAGCCACAGCATGTGGCGCCAGGCTGGCGGCGGCGGGGGGGCGGTCCCGACCGGTTTATCGGAGGGCGGCTGCGGGACCGGCGTTTTGCTCATGAATACATTCTTACGCGACCGCCGAGCTTCCGGTGCCGCCGGCAAGCATGCCAGGCCCGAGCGGCCTGCAGATTAGCTGACGGCAGAAGCTCCTCGTTCCCGCCGAGAAAGCGCAAATGCCATGCCCAGCTTCAGATCTGGCCAGATATCCACCCGACCGAAGTATGATCCGGTTAGTTGCGGCCCTGAGCTGCAGGCAACGTGGGTCCCATTCTAGAGGGGGAGCGGTCGATGGGTCTTCTCAACGAAGCCCGCCGGGAGTTCATAGCAGCGCCCGACAGCGCCAAGGGTCAGATCGTCTATAAGTGGCCGGACATCAACATCCGCAAGTTCTCCCGGGCCATCGTCGAGCCCGACGCCGTCGCGGTCTTCATGAGCCAGGGCCAGGTCATGGGGGTGCTCCTGCCCGGGCAGCACACGCTGGACGCCAAGGAACTCCCGTTCCTCGGCATGTTCGTGGACTGGGCCACCGGCGGGAACGCGTTCCGGGCCGAGATCTACTTCGTCGGGACGAGGGAGTTCCCGAATTTCCGCTTCGGCGGCCGGCTGGATGAGGTACAGGACCCGCAGACCGGCCTGATCGTGACGCTCCGAACGTTCGGCGAGTACTCGCTGCGGATCGCCGACCCCCAGAAGCTGATCCTCAACCTCACCGGAACGGTGAACGTCACCGACAACAACGCGGTCACGGCCTGGGTCACGCAGCAACTGCTGAAGGTGGCCAGGACCGCTGTCACCACACAGCTGATGTCGGGCGCCTGGCCGATCCTGGGCCTGTCCATGCACAGTCCGGAAATCGAGTCGCAGTCGCTGGAGGCGGCTAACCACGAGCTTGACACCTACGGGATCACGCTGACCAGGCTCGGTAACGTCGACATCAATCTCGATGACGACGACAACGCGCGCCTCAAGAAGCTGGCCGGCGACACCGCTTACAGCCGCCTGGCCGGCGGATTCCTGCAGGCCGCGCAGGCCGAGGCGCTCCAGGGTGCGGGGGAGGGCATGGCCAAGGGCGGCGAGGGCGTGGCGCCGATGTTCATGGGCATGGGCGTGGGCATGGCCGGGAACATGATGCAGGCCCCGGCCCAGGCCGGGTATAACCCCCCGCCACCGGGAACGGGCTTCGCAGGCGGCAGTCAGGGCTACGCGGCTCAGGCCGCGGCCGGCACGCAGCAGGCCCAGCCCGCGCAGGCACCGCCCGCGCAGGCACCGCCCGCCCAGCCGCAGGCGCCCGCCGCCGAGGTGCCCGCCGCCACGATGGCGTGCAGCAACTGCCAGAGCCCGGTCGCGGTCGGGGCGAAGTTCTGCCCGGAGTGCGGGACCCCGACGAGCAAGCACTGCACGAACTGCAACGCCAGCCTCAACCCCACTGCGAAGTTCTGCGCCGAGTGCGG
>JASIBJ010000420.1 GCA_030045215.1 Streptosporangiaceae bacterium
GCGGCCCTCGCCTGCCGCTCGGGATCGAGGTCGGCCAGGAACACCTTCTGCAGCATCAGCCAGTCGTAGGGATGCTCCCTGATCCCCTCCTCGAAGAAGCTCGCCACGTCCTGCATCATCGCGGCGATCTTCTCCGACCTGGTGCCCTCGGCGGGCTGCGGGATCTCGGCGCCGACCTTCACGCCCCAGCCGTCCTCAGTGAACCACAGCACGGCAGGCAGCAGCGCGGCGCCGGTCAGCACGGCAAGCGCAGCAGAACCGCCCATCATCTTGGCCTTCTCGCCGAAGAACTCCACCTCGATGCCACTACCGGTGACATCTCGGTCGGCCGGCAGTATGACGATCTTGCCGGACCGCAATCGCTCTGCCAGTATCCCGAACGGCCGGACTCCCCCGCTAGCAGGTAGCACCTCCATACCCAAGCCTTCACGGAACGTGACGAACCGCTCGTACACCGACTCTGGCTTCAGCCGCTCGGCCACCGTGGTGAAAGAGCCTGCCCCCATCGTGATGATCCATGCGCCCGCCTGGTCCCAGTTCCCCATGTGCGGTATCGCGATCACCACGCCGCGGCCGGTCGCGCTCAGCTCCAGTATGTACTTGGCACCCCCGTCGGGGTCGTACATGCCCTCGACCAGGTGGTCGACCGGAAGTTCCGGCAGCCGGAAGATCTCCAGCCAGTACCTGGCATAGTTGCGCAGCACCTCCCTGGAGCCGGCCCGCAGCACCTTGCCGTCGACGTCGGGCCCGAGTACCCGGACCAGGTTCGCCTCGAGGACCTGCACCCGCGGCCCCTCGCGCCGCCAGGCCACATCGGCGAAGAACTGAAACACGCGCGACGTCACCCTCTCGGGCAGCTTGCGCACCAGGCTCCAGCCGAGCCCGTACCCGACGTCGGCGAGCCTGTCCTTCAGTCCGGCCATTTCCTACCCTCCAGGCGCGGATTCCCGGTCGCCGGCCGCGCCCACGGCCGGCGACTCCGGGTCAGCTTCTGGCGGGCGCGCTTCGCCCGAGGCGCCATTGGCCTGTGCTCCGGCCGACGCCGATGCCGATGCCGAGCCAGCCGCGAGTTTCGCGGCCGACCGGCGTGCTGCCAGCACTCGCTGCCCGAAGGTGAACGTGCTGACCGCTGCCAGCAGCCAGAGTCCAACGGGGAGGACATACGGTACGCCAAGGCCGGCGAGTCCCGCCGCCACAAGCCCGATAAGTAGCCGTTCGGTCCGTTCTGCGAAGCCCACGTCACAGCTCAGCCCCAGGCTTTCCGCCCGCGCCTTGGTATACGACACTAGCGAGCCTGCCACCAGGCAGAACAGTGCGACGGCCGCCATCAGATGGCTATGGCCGCCGCGTACGAAGTAGATGGCCAGCCCGCCGAAGACGGCGGCGTCGGCGACCCGGTCGAGGGTGGAGTCGAGGAACGCCCCGAACGGGCCGCTCGTCCCCTTGATCCTGGCCAGCGTCCCGTCGAGCATGTCGGAGAACACGAAGATCGTGCAGACAACCACGCCCCAGAACAGGTGCCCGGTGGGGAAGAAATAGAGGGCGCTCGCGGACATGCCGATGGTCCCGATGACCGTCACCGCATTCGGAGTGATCGGAGTGCGGGCCAGAGCCTGGCCGACGGGCGTCAGCAGCCGGCCCAGGGCGGGGCGCAGGACTTTGAGCATGGCGGCTCGATCTTAGTGGCGGGCAAGCGGTCGGCCGGAATCGTCCCGCGAGGACAGACCAGATGAGTGGCGGCGATTCTGGCCAGGGGCTTGTGATCCCCGACCGTCAGGTAAAGGCTGGGCGTGCAGCAGGGAAACACGTAAGGCAGGACAGCAGCCTAGTCTCACGAATAACAAGCGCTTCAGGAGGCGATGCGGATGCCGGAGAAGTCTCACGCAACAGGGGCCGCCGGCCGGACATCATCGGCCGGCCAGCCCGAAAGCGTGCGCAACGTGGTGCTGGTCGGCCATTCCGGATCAGGGAAGACGACGCTGGCCGAGGCCCTCTTGGTACATACGGGGACGATTCAGCGGGAGGGCCGGGTTGAGGACGGCTCGACCGTCAGCGACTTCGACGAGGTAGAGATCAGGCAGCAGCGGTCAGTCAACCTGACGCTTGTGCCGTTCGTGTACGGCGACGTGAAGGTGAACCTGCTCGACACGCCCGGCTACGCCGACTTCAGCGGCGACCTGCGGGCGGGGCTGCGCGCCGCCGACGCGGCCCTGTTCACCGTGTCGGCCGCGGACGGCGTGGACGGGCTCACCCGGATGCTCTGGGAGGAGTGCGCCGCGGTCGGCACGCCGCGCGCGGTCGTCATCACGAAGATCGACCATCATCGCGGGGACTTTGAGGAGGCGCTGGCCGCCTGCCGCGATGCCTTCGGCGAATCCGTCGCACCGCTGTACCTGCCGATCACCGACGGCCAGGGCGGCGTGCAGGGCCTGATCGGGCTGCTCTCCGAGCGGTTCTTCGACTACTCAAGCGGAACCAGGACCGAGGCCGACATCCCGGCCGCCGACGCCGACCGGGTGGCCGAGGCACGCGGCGCGCTGATCGAGGCGATCATCCAGGAGAGCGAAGACGAGACCCTCATGGAGGCCTACCTGTCCGGGGAGGAGCTCGACGTCAAGGGCCTGATCGACGACCTGGAGACGGCGGTCGCCCGCGGCAGCTTCCACCCGGTGCTGGCTTCCTCCGCGCCGCACCACATCGGCATGGACGAACTGCTCGAGGTCGTCACCCAGGCGTTCCCTTCGCCTGAAGAGCACCCGATGCCCGCCGTGACCACGCTCGACGGCAAGCCGGTCAACAACCTGAAGTCCGACCCGAACGGGCCGCTCCTGGCCGAGGTCGTCAAGACGACGTCCGACCCCTACGTGGGCCGGGTGAGCCTGGTCCGCGTGTTCTCCGGCACGCTCCGCCCGGACGCAACCGTGCACGTGTCCGGTCACGGCCGTCAGGCCAGCGGCCATGCCGACCACGACGAAGACGAGCGGATCGGCGCCCTGACCTCGCCGCTGGGCAAGCAGCAGCGGACCGTCAGCCAGTGCCAGGCCGGCGACATCTGCGCCGTCGCCAAGCTCGCTACCGCCGAGACCGGCGACACCCTGTCGGACAAGGACAACCCGCTGCTCATGGAAGCGTGGTCCATGCCGGAGCCGCTGCTGCCGGTGGCGATCACGGCCAAGTCCAAGGCCGACGAGGACAAGATGTCGCAGGCGATCGCGCGGCTGGTCGCCGAGGACCCGACCTTGCGGCTGGAGAACAACGCCGAGACCCGCCAGCTCGTGCTTTGGACCATGGGCGAGGCCCATGCCGACCTGCTGCTTGACCGGCTGTCGAGCCGTTACGGAGTCGCGGTCGAAACGGTCCCCCTGCGGGTGCCGCTGCGCGAGACCGTGGCCGGCAAGGCCCAGGGCCTCGGCCGCAACGTGAAGCAGTCCGGCGGCCACGGCGAGTACGGCATCGTCCACGTCGAGGTCGAGCCGCTGGGCTCGGGCGAGGGCTTCGAGTTCGTCGACAAAATCGTCGGCGGCGTCGTGCCCCGTCAGTTCATCCCGTCCGTCGAGAAGGGCGTCCGCGCGCAGCTGGAGCAGGGCGTGCTGGCCGGCTACCCGATGGTCGACATCCGGGTCACGCTGTTCGATGGCAAGGCCCACTCGGTGGACTCCTCGGACATGGCCTTCCAGAAGGCCGGCCGCGCCGGCCTCAAGGATGCCGCCGCGAAGGCGCAGGTCCTCCTGCTCGAGCCGGTCGATGAGGTCTCGGTCCTCGTCGCGGACGACTACGTCGGCGCGGTCATGTCGGACCTGTCCTCGCGCCGCGGTCGCGTGCTCGGAACCGAGCCCGTGGCCGGCGGGCGGACGCTGGTCAAGGCCGAGATCCCGGAACTCGAAGTCATCAGGTACGCGATCGACCTGCGGTCGATGTCGCACGGGACGGGGTCGTTCACCCGGAGCTACCTCCGGTATGAGCCGCTGCCTTCACATCTGGCCGACAAGGTCGCCGCCGCCGACAGCAAGTCCTAGGGCGTGGGGCCGACCGAGGCTCGGGGCAGCTAGACCGAAACAGCTGCCCCGAGCCTGATCGGCCCAAGCCAGCGAACGGTCGCGCCCGCGCCGCCGCTAGCCACGCCCGCACCTCGACCGGCATTGACCGCTGGACGCAGCACATTGCCGAAGCCGAAATGCGGTATTCATGATTATCCGTTCCGATCACTCTGCGTCTTTTCATCGACTCTGTACGCGCAAAACCGTACAAATGATCCTAGAAATTGTACAGAATCGGTGAAACCTCGCGCGCGATGCTCTCTTTGCCGTCGCGTGTCTCGCGCGTCCACGGAAGAGTGTCCGCTTAGTTCTGATTGCTGAAGTTTGCCGAGACGCGGGTCGGCCACCCAGGCCGCCGCAACGGGACCGCCGCCGTCGGGATGACACCAACGTGACTCCCGGACTCGGTGCGACGGGCTGCTCACGTGCCGGCCTGAGCATCGCCAATCAGGCGGATAAGCTCGCCGACCAGTGGGGCGCGGCGGCGACCGTGGCCATTCCCTTGTCCCACAACGCGCGGGGCTGATTAGCATGCGTCAGTGAAGGCGCCGTCTGCCGACATCAACGAGTCCGACATTGTCGCGGCCTTGGCCGACCACTGGGGACTTGCGACCGTCCAGCTGAATTACCTGGCGGTGGGGTTCGGCGACCATCACTGGCTGGGTACCGAAGCCGGAGGCCGTACGTGGTTCGTCACGGTCGCCGAGTTGGGCGGCGGCTGGCGCGGCGCCGCCCCGGAGCAGGGATGGGCCGACCTGCGAGCGGCGATGGGCGCAGTCATCGCGCTACGCGAGGCGGGCCTGGAGTTCGCGATGGCGC
>JASIBJ010000421.1 GCA_030045215.1 Streptosporangiaceae bacterium
CGCTTGATCACCATGCTGGGCTTCCCGCCCGCTATCTGGTTCGGCGGCGACTCCGTCTCGTACGTGAACTCCAGCCTGCACTTGTGGCCAGGGGTATCCAGGGAGTCGGGCTACGGGGTCATGCTCAAGTTCCTTGAGCCTTTCCGCAGCTTCGTGGTCGTTGTCGCCGTCCAGCACGTGATGGGCCTGGCCGTCAGCGTGATGATCTACGCCCTGCTGCGGCACCGCTACCGGCTGCCAGCCTGGGGGGCGACGCTGGCCGCCCTGCCGGTGCTGCTGGATGTCTACGTGATCCAGCTTGAGCAAGAGATCCTGGCCGACTCGGCCTTCACGTTCCTCTGCGTCGCCGCCGTCACGCTCGTGCTGTGGTGGCCTGACGACCAGCGGCCCAAGTGGTCGCTGCCGTGGGCGGCCGCGCTGTTCGCGATCGCCTCGACGTTCTGGCCGGTCGGCCTGCCCCTGGTGATCGTGTTGCTGATCTACATGATCGTCCGCCGGTTCGGCTGGCGCCGGGTTGCCGCGACGGCCGTCGGCGGAGCCATCCCCCTGGCCCTGTACCTGGGCTGGTTCGACGTCCGCTACCACCAGGCCGCCTTCAACGACAGCGACGGCATCTTCTTGTGGTCACGCACCATGACCTTCGCCGAGTGCTCGGTCATCAAGCCGCCCGCCGACCTGCGGCCGCTCTGCCCGACCGGGCCGCCGTCCAGTCGGCCGTCCGCCCCCTACTACATCTGGGAAGCCAACACGCCGCTGCTCAAGGTGGGGACGGGCGGCACGAACCGGTTCAGCCCGTCACGGAACGCGCTCGCGGAGAAGTTCGCCGTCGAGGCCATCGAGGCCCAGCCCGTCAGCTTCGCCGACGTCGTCTTCCGCGGCTGGCTGCTCACCTTCAGCTGGAACCGGCCAAATGTGCCGAGCGCGTCGATGGCCGCCAGGTATCAGTTCTCCGATGCGACCCAGACGCAGAACTCGCTGGCCGGGACGTCGAAGTCCGTCATTGACGCCGGGATTGCGGCGTTGCACCTAGTGCAGAAGGAGTACACCGGCGGCCACACGGCTGACACCAGGGAGGTCCAGCCGTTCGCCGATTTCATGATCGACTATCAGCGGGTGTTCTACGTGCGGGGCACCATGCTGGGCCTGCTCATGCTGATCGGCCTCGGCGGGATCGTGGCGGCCTGGCGGCGAGACGGCTTCACCCGGCTGCGCGGCTGGGGCGGACCGGCACTCTTCCCGTTCGTCGCCGCGCTGACGATGGAGGTCGTTCCCCCGCTGACCGCGAACTTCTCGCTCAGGTACGTCGTCCCCACGATCCCGGTGACCTGCCTGGCGGCGGCGCTGGCCTTCGCCCGGACGCTGCCGAAGAGCGCTGCCGCAGATGCCGCGGGCTCGCTGGAAACCGGGCTGGACGCCGCGGCTCAGCAGCCCGCGCCAGAAACGGCAGGAGCCGGAGCTGAGGCGCCACCAGTGGATGCGCCAGGGGCCGGCGCACTCGCCCCGGGAGCCTCGGGAAACCCGGTCGGGACACTTAGCCGGCACGAAAGCACCGACCAGGCGGGCCACAGCCCATCGTGACCGATTGAACGCGCTGCGGTAGCAGCTTCGGCGCCTCAGCGCTCCTAACTGCCATTAGAGTCGTCAGTACTATGACCGAGAACGGCTCGCCCCTGCCGCTGCTGTCCCGATACGCCATAATGGTAGATGTCGGGTATATATATGCGTCGGCCGGCGAGTTGCTCTTCAGCGCCGCCTCGCGTCGCGAGTACCGGGTCGACGCGGACAAGCTCATCCAGGCCCTCAGCAGACAGGCCGATGAGCAGATCCGGGGCGAACTGCTGCGGGTTTACTGGTACGACGCCGCCCGCGACCGGGTCCCCACGATCGACCAGCGGGTCATCGCCCAGATGCCCTGGGTGAAGCTGCGGCTGGGCAACCTTAATGCCAGAGGCCAGCAGAAGGGGGTAGACGCCCAGATCAGGGCGGATATGGAGGCGCTGGCGCGGCACCGGGCCATAACCGACGCGATCCTGGTGGCCGGCGACGAGGACATGGTGCCTGCGGTGGAGGCCGCCCAGGCCTTCGGCGTGCGGGTGCACCTTTGGGGCGTGGAGCCTCCTTACGGTACAAACCAGGCAGAACGGCTGGTCTGGGAGTCCGACACGGTCGACGTGCTCGAGCGCTCGTTCGTGGAGCCGTTCTTCACCCGGCAGCTCACGCCGGAGACGCCGACCTCCCCCATCACGCCGGATGCCGTCGGCCTGTCCCGTACGGGCCAGCCGGTGTCGACGCAGACGGTTCAGGGCGCGCCGTCACCGGCGCAGGTATTCGGTGACCGGCACGCCTCCCGGCCCTACTCGCGGCCGATCCCGGTCCCGCACCTGTCCGTGGGCAGGCTGGGCCCGGACCGCGAACGGGTGGAGCAGGCCGGCGAGCATGTGGCCCAGAAGTGGATCCTGACCCGCGGCGAGGACAACATCCGCGACCTGCTGCCCGGCCCGATCTTGCCACCGGTGATCGACAAGGAGTTGCTCGTCGATGCCGAGAAGGAGCTGGGCCTGTCGCTGCGCGCCTACCAGGAGGCCAGGGAATGGCTGCGGGATGCGTTCTGGGCTAGAGTGCATCGCCAGTTCGGCATCGGGGTCGGCAAGTCGAAGGGCTGAGAGCGACAGTGCCAGCGGACTCCCCTTCTGCTCCGGCTGCGGAGCCGTTGCGTTCTGCGGTCCGCGTAATCCGCGGCG
>JASIBJ010000422.1 GCA_030045215.1 Streptosporangiaceae bacterium
GGCCTCGACTTCCTCACAGTCGTAGAACACGTACGTGACATCGCGGATCGCCGTCGTCAGCTGCGCGGCCAGCCGCAGCTGAACGGCGACGCCGGACTTCATGTCACAGCTGCCGCAGCCATACAACAGCACGCCGTCGATGTGCGAGGGCAGGTTGCCGGCGACCGGCACGGTGTCGATGTGGCCGGCCAGCGCAACCCGCTCGCGCCTGCCGAAGTGGGTGCGGGCCACGAGGGCATTGCCGTCCCGATCGACGCTGAGCTGCGGAAGCGCGGAGAGAGCGGCTTCAATGGAGTCGGCAAGCGGTTGCTCGCCACCGCTCACTGACTCCACGTCCACCAGGCGCGCGGTCAACTCGCCGACCGGGAGGGAAAGATCAAGTTTCACTGCCGCAGCATAGCCTGATAGACCAGCCGGGCACGCGGCGCCGACTGGGGGACGACCCCGGACCCCCCGCGGCGTGAGCCCGGGGACGACCTCCGTACCCCCGCAGGGCCGCAGCAACACCGGGAGGGCCATGTTCCACGTCGACTCCGAGGTCGGCCAGCTACGGCAGGTCATCGTGCACCGGCCCGGCCTCGAGCTCAAGCGGCTCACTCCGGACAACGCGGCCGACCTGCTGTTTGACGACGTGCTCTGGGTGACGGAAGCGCAGGCGGAGCATGACGAGTTCACCGCCGTCCTGCGCGACCGTGGCGTCATCGTGCATGACTACGCCGATCTGCTCGAGCAGACCCTGGCCATCGACGAAGCCCGCGAGTACATGCTCGACCGGGTCTTCGATCACCGGCTGCACGGGCCGCTCGCGGTTCGCGGGCTGCGCCAGGCCCTGGCGGAGCTAGATCCCGCCACCCTGACGAGCCTGCTGATCGGGGGCATCACCCGGCGCGAATTCCGCGAGCTGGCCCAGGAGCCGCAGAGCATCACGTTCCGGTCGCTTGATCAGGACGGATTCGTGCTCGCCCCGCTCCCCAACGTCCTCTACCAGCGCGATACTTCCGCGTGGATCTACGGCGGCGTGTCTGTGAACGCCATGCGCAGGCGAGCCCGGATGCGGGAGACCATCGGAGATGAAGCCATCTACCGCTGGCATCCGATGTTCAGCGGCGGCGGCTTTCAGGTCTGGTACCACGGCACCGACAGCCGTCCGGCTTCTCTGGAAGGTGGCGACATTCTTGTCATCGGGAACGGGGCCGTGCTCGTGGGCATGTCGGAACGCACCCAGCCGCAGTCCGTGGAGATGCTGGCGCACCGGCTCTTCTCCGCTGGCGGCGCGTCCACGGTGGTGGCCGTGGACATGCCGAAGGCACGCGCGTTCATGCACCTGGACACCGTGCTGACGATGGCGGACTACGGCGTGTTCATCAAGTACGCGGGCATGGGCATGCTGCCCGCATACACCCTCGAGCCGGGCAGTGATGGTGAGGAGCTGAAGATCACCGAGCACTTGCCCGAGCAGATGCATGACGCGATCGCCGCCGCCCTCGGGCGGCCGAAGATAACGGTGCTGACCGCCACCCAGGACGTCCGCTCGGCCAGCCGCGAGCAGTGGGACGACGGGTGCAACGTGCTGGCGCTGTCGCCCGGCGTCGTCGTGGCCTACGACCGCAACGTCACGACCAACGCCTACCTGCGCGACCACGGCATCGAGGTGATCACGGTACGGGGCAGTGAGCTTGGCCGCGGTCGCGGCGGACCGCGGTGCATGACCTGCCCGATCGAGCGCGACGCCTGATGGCGGCCGGCCGCGAGTAGGGCCGCTACGGCTCGCACCCCGCTGGCTTGCTAGGGTCTCGCGGCCGTGCGCACGCCACCGGCCAGGCCGCGCGCCGCCGCCGTCAGCGCCCGCACGATGACCGCGACCGCGGGGCGGCGCACGGCTGACTCCCTGGCGACCGCGTACAGGTCCCTGGCCGGGCTAGCGCCGGGAAGCTCGCGCACGGCAACCCGCGCATCGCCCGCGGCCAGCGACAGCCGTGGCAGCAGCGCAACCCCGATCCCGCGCGCGACCAGGCTGAGGATGGTCGCAAGTCCCTCGAACTCCGATGGTGGCGCCGCGACCCCGCCCGCGGCGGAGAGCACCCGGTCGACCGCGCGCCTCGACGCCTCCCCCGCAGGCGGAGCCAGCCAGGGCTCGTCCCTGAGCTTGTCCAGCGCCACGGGCTCACGGGTGTCGGCTGCCCAGTGCCCGCGGGGCACGACGAGCACGAGCGGGTCGGTGATCAGCGGATAGAACCGCATGGCCGCGGGCTGTCCGCTGGTCAGCCGGCCGCTCCAGTCATCGACTATGGCGACGTCAACCTGGCCCGCCCTGACCAGCCGGAGAACCTCCTCGCCACCTTGCGTCTGCCGCAGCAGGAAGCTCAGGCCCGGATGGGCGCGCGCCGTTCTGGTCAGCGCCGGCGCGAAAGCCACAGCAGCGGTCGGAAAAGCCGAGATCGCGACCCGCCCGACCGGGTCAGGCGCGGCCAGATCGGACTCGGCCGCCTCGATGAGCGCGAGTATCTCGGCCGCCCGGGCGGCGAGACGCCGGCCGGCCTCAGTCAGCTCCGCGGCCCGCGGCGTCCGGTCGAGCAGCGCCGCGCCGGCTTCCCGCTCGAGCGCGGCCAACTGCTGGGATACCGCCGACGAGGTGTAACCGAGTGCTGCCGCGGTCGCCGCGATCGTGCCCCGCTGCGCGAATTCAAGTAGCAGCCGCAGCCGGTGCACATCGAGCATGATCCTCAGCATAAGTGATCCTTATGCTTACATCCGCACTTGCCCGGCAGTCCTGATGCTCTGGCTCACATATGCTGGTCAGCGAGCCAGCGACGCCTTTGCGTTCGCTGGCTTATGACCGAGTGAAGCTTCCCCCCGCAGCTAGGAGCTCAAGGGATGCCCTGGGCTGGCCCCACCATCACGTCCGATTCGTTCACCCTCCCCGCAGACCGCAGTCTCGTCCCCGTGTCGGCCACCCTGGCCGCCAACGAAGTGCTCGCCACCAGGCGAAGGGCCGGCCAGCCCGTCCTCCCGCTGGCATTCGGCGAATCCGGGTTGCCGGTCCATCAGCGCCTGCGAGCCGAGCTAGCCAGCGCGTCCGGCCTCGGCGCGTACGGTCCGGTCGCCGGACTTCCGTCCCTGCGCGAGGCGGCTGCGGGCTACTGGACCCGGCGCGGTGCGCCCACCGACGCGGACCGCGTCCTGGCCGGGCCCGGCAGCAAGGCCCTGCTGTTCGGGCTGCTGCTCGCCCTCGGCGCCGACGTGGCGATCCCCCGGCCCAGCTGGGTGAGCTATGCGGCGCAGGCCCGGCTGACCGGACTCGACCCGCATTTCGTGCCGACGGGGCCGGGCGAAGGCGGCATCTGCGACCCGGACGCGCTCGAGGAGGCCGTCCGCGCCGCGCAGGCCGCGGGCCGCCGGATCGGCGCGGTGCTGATGACCCTGCCCGACAATCCCACTGGCCGGGTGGCCAGCCCAGCAGCGGTGCATGAACTCTGCGCCGCCGCGCAACGCCACGACCTGATCATCATCAGCGACGAGATCTACCGTGATCTCATCCACGACAGCGCGACGCCATTCCTCAGCCCTGCCTGTGTCGCGCCCGAGCGGACCGTCGTCACCACTGCGCTGAGCAAGAGCATGTCGGTCGGCGGATGGCGGCTGGGCGTCGCCAGGATGCCGGACGGGCGGGTCGGTGAGATGCTGCGCGACCGGCTGAGCGGTATCGCCAGCGAGATCTGGTCGGCGGCGCCGGTGCCAGTCCAGCAGGCCGCCGCCGTAGCCTTCGCCGAGCCACCAGAGCTGGCCGAATGCGTCAGCCGGGCCCGGCGGCTGCACGCGGCCGTCGCGCGCGAGGCCGCGCGAGTCTTTGCCGCCGCCGGGGTAAGCGTGGCGGCGCCGCAGGCGGCCTTCTACCTGTATCCGGACTTCGCGCCGTGGCGCGCGCACCTGGCCGACAAGTACGAGATCACCACGGGCGCCGGCCTGGCCGCGCTGCTGCTGGAGCGCTACGGAGCCGGGACGCTGGCCGGCAGCGCATTCGGCGATGAGCCGGCCGCCCTGCGGCTGAGGGTCGCCACCGGCCTGCTCTACGGTGACTCCGAGGAGCAGCGTGAAACGGCCCTGGCCGCTCCCGATCCGGTGCAGGTCCCGTGGATCGGGGCGGCCCTGGGCAGGCTCGGCGAGATCCTCGCTGATCTGGCTGCCTAACGATCCGGGCGCTGCCTGAAAGGCTCCGGCGTGCCGCCCGGCCGACGCGGCTTGGGCACGTATACCCTTTCCGACTCCCCCGGTCAAGGCCTGAGCTCGGGGCGCACTTAGACTACGGTTCGTAATCGGCGCCGGGCCTCTCGATACGGAGAGTAATTTAGCAACGAAGCGCGCCGCGTACCGCGAGATTGCCTGTGCAACCTCATGCGGGATCTCAGGCCGCGGCGGACAACCAAGGCCTCGGGTCACCCGTTTCCGTTCGGGCGGCCCGGGGCCTTACTGCGCATGGGCCCGTTCGTGAGCCCGTTCCGCTAAAGGATCGCTAAAAACCGGCGCATGGAGTCCGTTAGGAAGTAGGGCCGCCGCGCATGGGTCCCGTTTGCAAGCTCCGATTCGCCTGCACAGCGGGATCTACTGGAGCGTCCGACCCTGCCCCGGGCGTCCCTGGAGGACACGCATGAACATCAACACGGACTGGTTCTACATAGTCATGACCATCGTCGCCTTCGGCGTGCTGTGGCTCATCGTTAAGGGGATCGAGAACTTTGAGCGCTGAAAACTGGATCGGCATCATCGGCGGCTTCCTGCTGACCGTGTACCTATTCGTGGCACTCGTTCTCCCTGAGAGGTTCTAAATGAGTAGCGCACTTGCGGGCTGGCTTCAGGCTGGCCTGCTAGTCGCCGCGCTGGCAGCGTGCTACGTGCCGCTCGGCAACTACATGGCGCACATCTTCACGACCGACAAGGACTGGAAGATCGAGCGCGTCATCTACAAGCTGACCGGCATTAACAAGAATGCCGACCAGAAGTGGAGCATCTATATTCGCTCCATCCTGGCCTTCTCTTTTGTCAGCGTCCTCTTCCTCTACCTCCTCCAGCGCGTGCAGGACCACCTGCTGCTGAGCGAGCACATGACCGCGGTGCCGCCGGACACGGCCTGGAACACCGCGGCCTCGTTCGTCACGAACACCAACTGGCAGAACTACGCCGGCGAGTCCACGATGGGCTACCTGGTCC
>JASIBJ010000423.1 GCA_030045215.1 Streptosporangiaceae bacterium
AGGAGCGGGATGAAGTCAGGGCCGGAGTCGGGGGAGCCGCGCAGGAAGGCGGCGGCCAGTTCCTCGGCTTCGGCCGGATCGCCGGACTCGGCGATGGCGCACGCCAGCGCCGTCCGAGCCATCTCGGTCTCGCCGGGAGCCGCTCCCTGGACGGCTGCGCGCAAGATAGTGATCGCTTCGCGGGTACTCTTTCCGCCCGCGGCCGCCGTCAGCACGTCAGCCGCGCACATCCGCGCCATGGTCGGGGTGACTCCGTCAAGGCGGTCAGGATCGTCGGCGGCGGCCAGCAGGTCGTCCGCGACCTGCCTGGGCGACAGAATCCGGGCGCGCATCCGCGCGAACGCGAGCGCATCGTCGTCTATTACATCCGGCATGAGCGCGACGTTAGCGGGCTCTTACTGGGGTGCGCGGCGCCCTGTGGCGTAATGGCGGCGCCGACACTCGTGGCAGCAACCGCGCAGGGCACTTATGGGAGACCTTGCCCCTCCGTAACTGATATAAGACGGGAGCGGGGTGTGTGTCCCCGCGACCGTTGTCCGCGTCAGACGGGGGCTTCATGGCAGCCGGCGATACACCTGGACGCCTGATCGGCGCCGGGCGGTCCGCCGACATCTACGACATCGGCAGTAACCGAGTCCTGCGCCGGTTCCGGCACTCCCATGACACACGACGCGAGGCCGACCTCATGATCTACCTGGCGCAGGCCGGGTTCCCGGTGCCAGCCGTTTATGACGCCGGCGGACGCGACATCGTCATGGAGCGGATCGAGGGGCGGGACATGATCGCCGACTTCGGCAGTCGGCCATGGATGGTCGGAAAATACGGCCGGATCCTGGCCGACCTGCACAACCGGCTGCATCAGATCGACGCCCCGCCTGGGCTGCGGCCGGCGTTCGAGGCCGGCAGCAAGGTCGTGCATCTCGATCTGCACCCGGCCAACGTGATGATGACCGGCCGCGGACCCATGGTCATCGACTGGTCGAACGCGGCGGCGGGCGCTCCGGCCGCCGATGTGGCCATCGCCTACGTGATCATCGCGAGCTCGGAGACCGATTTGCTCCCGGCGCCGCTTCGGGCGGTCGTCGCGCCGTTGCGCGCGGCGCACCTGAGGCAGTTCCTGGCGGCTGCGCGGGACGACCCGACCCCGGTACTGGCCAGCGCGGCGCGGTACCGGATGAACGACCCGAACGTCCGGCCTTCCGAGGTGAAGAAGCTGCAGCAGATCGCCGAGCGCGCGGGCCGGGCGGGCCCGTTACGCCGGAAGTTACAACGCCGACGGCTCCGCGGCTGCGGTGAATGACCGGGTCCGAATGGCCCCGATGTCAGCCGCTGGCCTGCCCGTGGACCTCGGCGGCCTGGCGGCCGGGAATCGGAGTCGCCGGATCGGCCGCCAGCCATGCGCGGATCTGCTCGCTGTGCTCGCCCGCCGCCGGCGGCGGCAGATCGTAGCGCGGCGCGGTCGCGGAGAACCGTAGCGGATTGCGGATACCGGGAACGCCGGCGTCGCCCTGGCCGGCGACCACTACCGGATCAAGGCCGATCTTCTCAGCGAACTCGACGCCGGCCGCCACGCTGTTGATGGGACCGCACGGCACGCCGACCGCGATCAGCTTGTCGAACCACTCGGTCGCGGGACGCTGCCTGAGCCGCTCGACCAGCAGCGGCCTGAGCTGGTCGCGGTTGGCGGTGCGGCCGGAGTTGGCCGCGAACCGCTCGTCGGTCGCGAGTTCGGGGGCACCGAGGACGGCGCACAAATTGCGGAACTGAGCATCGTTCCCGGCCGCGATGACCAGGTCGCCGTCGCCCGTCGGCAGCGGCTCGTAGGGGAACAGGCTCGGGTGCGCGTTCCCCATGCGATGCGGCACGACTCCGGCCGAGGCGAAGGCGCCGGTCTGGTTGACCATCCCGGCCAGCGCTGCCGACATCAGGTTCACCTCGACCAGCTGACCCTCGCCGGTGCGGCGGCGGTGGTCAAGCGCGGCCAGCACGCCGATCGTGGCCTGCAGCCCGGACATGACGTCGAAGATCGCGACCCCAGCCCGGTATGGCGGGCCATCGGCGTCTCCCTGCAGGCTCATGAGCCCGGACATGGCCTCGACGATCAGGTCATAGCCAGGCAGGTGCGCACCTCCGCCGGAGCCGAAGCCAGTGATGGAGGCGTAGACGATCGCGGGGTTGAGCGCGCGGACGCTCTCGTAGTCAAGCCCGAACTGGCGCAGGCCGCCTGGCTTGAAGTTCTCTACCAGGATGTCGGCCCGCCGGGCTAGCTCCGCTGCCGCGGCGCGGTCGGATTCGGCCTTGAGGTTGAGCTGGACCGAGCGCTTGTTCCGGTTGACGGATAGGTAGTAGGTGGACACGCCGGACCTGACCGGTGGCATCCAGTGCCGGGTGTCGTCGCCGCCTGGGCCCTCGACCTTGATGACCTCCGCGCCGAGGTCGCCGAGGATCATCGTGCAGTAGGGCCCGGCGAGGACCCTGGAGAAGTCGGCGACCAGCAACCCGGCCAGCGGCCCCGGCTCGCGTGCCGCCTGGGCACCCGATCCACTCATTAGGTCGTCCATAGCCCGGTGCCACGCCCTTCCGTTTCCGATCGGCGCCGCGACAATTCGGGGCCCGCCATGCCGGTCCGGTCAGGCTACCAACCGGGATCGGTGCGGCCCTCAGGCAGAGCCCGGCTGGCCGTAGCCGCAAGAACCGGACGGTGCCGAACAGCCTCACGCCGAGGTCGGTTGTGCGCCGGATGGCCGTGATCGCGGCCGAGTCGATCGTTAGCCCTCAGTCCCCGGACAGCCACGGTGGCCGGAACAGGTGCCGGGGTGGCCACCGGCCGGGCTGACCGGGCTATGCGAGCGGAGCGCCAGGCGATCAGGGCCGCGAGCCCGGCGGCGACGGCACCGGCCAGCATGGCCGCCCTGCTGCCGGAAGCCGTCGCGGCAACCGGGTCGTGGCCAACCGCGGCCGCGATCGCGGGCAGCGAGGCGGCTCCGATGGCAGCGCCGACCTGCCGGCTGGTGTTGATGACCCCGCCGACTACGCCCTGCTCCTCGCTCGGTACGCCGGCGGTGGCGATGACCATCGTGCCGAAGGCCGTTCCGGCCGTTCCGAATCCGACCAGCATCACCGTGGCGAGGACGGCGCTGTAGTGGCCGGCCGACGGCAGCTGGGTGAGCGCCAGGAAGCCCGCGGCGGCCATGGCACCCGTCAGTACCAGCACCCGGCGGATGCCAATCCGCTTCGCTAGCCTCGCCCCGGTTACGCCGGCGGTGAAGCCGATGACCCCCTGGGGAGCGATCGCCAGGCCGGTGACCAGCGGGGAGTCCCTGAGCACCTGCTGGAAGTAGAGGGAGAGGACCAGCATCTCGCCGCCGTTCCAGAGCCCGAGCAGCAAGTTGATGGTTCCGGCCGTGCGCAGCGAAGGGCGCCGGATCAGCGCGGCCGGGAGCAGCGGGTCCGCGTGCCGGCGCTCGGCGATCACGAATGCCGCCGCGCCACCCACGAAGATCGCGAGCGCGGCGAGAATGGCGGGAGACAGCCAGCCCGAGGTGTTTGCCTGTGACACCGCGAAGACAAGCGCGGCCATCGAGATCGTGATCAACAGCGCCCCGCGGGCGTCGAGCCGTCGCCCCGATGTCGCCGCGCGCGAGTCAGCCAGCAGCCGCGGCGCCGCCAAGGCGGCCACCAGCCCGATCGGCACGTTCACCAGGAACACGGCCCGCCAGCTGGTGAACTGAACGAGCACCCCGCCTAGCACCTGCCCGGCAACGAACCCGATAGACGCCGTGGCCCCGTACAGGCCGAGTGCCCTGGTGCGCTGCTGTCCGTCAGCGAAGCTGGTGGTGATCAAGGATAGAGCCGCGGGTGCGATGATGGCGGCGCCCGCGCCTTGCACCACGCGCGAGGAGATCAGCAGGACGGGGTCGTGCGCCAGCCCGCCGGACAGGGACGCGGCCGTGAACGCGATGAGCCCGGTGACGAACATGCGCCGGCGGCCGAACAGGTCCGCGGCCCTGCCGCCGAGGATGAGAAGCCCGGCGAATGCGATCGCGTAGCCGGTTATCACCCACTGCGCAGTCGCCGCGGTTATGTGCAGTTCACGCTCGATGGACGGGAGCGCAACGTTCACGATGCTGAAGTCCAGCACGACCATGAACGCTGCGACCAGGATGAGCGCCAGCCTCAGGCCCTGATGCTGACGCACGGCATCGGTGCTGCCGGGCACGGAGAGTTCAGCTCCTCAAAAATAAATACGCTACGACGCGTATCTATATTATCCGGCTCCGGTCGTGACTCCGTCAACGCCGTGGGACGTGAGTTTGGCCACAGTCACTTACGATACGA
>JASIBJ010000424.1 GCA_030045215.1 Streptosporangiaceae bacterium
TACGATCATGTACCTACCGTCATGCGGACGAGTTATGCATGCCGTGCCGGGCCAGTTTCCCGGCACATGCGACCTTCATCGGCGCTCAAGCGAACTGTCAGCGGGAATCCGCAACATCCAGCGCCGCCAGGTAGCCAAACGTCATCGCCGGACCGATCGTGGCCCCCGGCCCGGCGTAGCTGCGGCCCATCACCATCGCGCTGGTGTTGCCGGCCGCGTAGAGGCCCTCGATCGCGGTGCCGTCGGCGCGCAGGACCCGGGCGCGCTCGTCCGTGCGCAGGCCGCCCTTGGTGCCGAGGTCACCAGGGACGATCTTGATCGCGTAGTACGGCGGCTGGGCGAGCGGGGCAAGGTTCGGATTGGGTTTGCATTTCGGATCACCGTAGTAACGATCGTAGGCCGAGTCGCCCCGGCCGAAGTCCTCGTCCTTGCCCGCCCTGGCGAAGTCATTGAACTTCTCCACCGTCTTGACCAGGCCATCGGCCTGGACGCCGATCTGCTCGGCCAGTTCAGCCAGCGAGTCTGCTTTGACCACTGCCCCGGACTTGTACCAGCGCCGCGGCAGCGGCTTGCGCGGCGGGATGCCGGTGAACACATACCGGTTCCTGTACCGCTGGTCGGCGATCATCCAGCACGGGATGTGCGGGTTGTCCTCGGTGTGCTTGTCGTACATGGCGTGCACGGCGTCGACGTAAGGCGCCGCCTCATTGACGAACCGCTCGGCGGCCGCGTTGACGAAGATGCAGCCGGGCAGGCTCCGCTCGGCCAGGCAGAACACCGGCCCGCTGGTCAGCGGGATCGACGGGCCCCACCAGGCGTCGTCCATGAGTTCCAGCACTCCGCCGGCGGCCTCGCCCGCACGGATGCCCTCGCCGGTATTGCCCGGCGAGCCGACTGTCCACTCGGTGCCAACCGGTGCCCGCTGATAGCGCTCGCGCATCTGCGCATTCTTCTCGAACCCGCCACTGGCCAGCAGGACTCCGCGCCTGGCCTGCACCACCATCGGCTGGCCGTCCCTGCTCACCCGCACTCCGGTGACCCGGCCGCCGGAGATCACGAGCCCGGTCATCTCGGTGTTCAGCCAGACCGGCACGCCTGTCTTCGCCAGGCCGGCCCGAAGCCCGGCCGCCAGCGCCTGCCCCATGCTGAGCAGCTGCCGCTTACGCACCTTCGTGATGATCATGCGTCCGGTCACCCTGGCCGTGGTCCACACGGCCCGCGGGTGCGAGGTGCCCAGGCTCATCCACCGGTAGTTGGCCTGAGTCACGGTGATCCCGGCTGGCGCGGGCAGGTACGGCGGTCGCAGACGAGCCAGTTCCTGGCCAAGCACGCGGCCGTCCAGCAACGCGGGCTCGACCGACCGGCCGCAGGCCTGGCCGCCGGGCGCCTCCGGATAGTAGTCGGAGTAGTTCGGCACCCACTCAAAGCCGAGTGGCGTACGGGCCAGGACGAGGTCGAGCATCGCGGGTCCATGCTCGAGAAACGCCGATCGCAGGCTCTCAGGCACCGCGCCGCCCGCGACATGGGCCAGGTACTCGGCGGCCTGCTCAGGCGTGTCGGAAATGCCGGCCCGCCGAAGTACCGAGTTTCCTGGTATCCACACTCCGCCACCGGAACGAGCCGTGGACCCGCCAAAGTACTCCGTCTTCTCGATCACGACCGCGCTCAGGCCACGAACGGCCGCGGTGAGCGCGGCGGTCATGCCGGCCGCCCCGCTCCCGACGACGACGAGGTCGAACTCGGGCTCGTCAGCAGGCATCGGGTCTCCCTATCGAACGGGTCGTGCGCTCCTCGTGTCACGCTTCCCCTGGGCCGCGGCCGGCGATGCCGCCCTCCATCTCGGTCGAGCCGGCGCGAGCTACGCTCATACTAGAACACGTTTCAGTTTTGACCAGATCACCCGGCCAGCTAGTTGTGCCGGGGGGTGGTGCGCCATGCTCTCGACCATGGACATGGACGTTGATGACCTGCAGCACGCGCTCGGCGGGATCGTGCTCGAGGCAGCCTGCCTCGAGCGCGTGCTCAGAGCGTCGTTCGCCGCCCTCGCCGGCAGCAAGTACACGGCCGCGATCGACGGCCGGATGATGGCACACGCCCTCATCGAGGACTGTCATCACATTGCCAAGGTGCACACCGAGATCGCCGAGCCCGCGCGGGCCGCGCTGCTCGAGGCCCTGGACGCGTGCGACGCCGCTAACAGGAAGCGCAACAGGGTCATCCACGACGCCTGGGCCTATCGGGCCAGCAACGTCATGATCACGCTCCAAAGTCAGCGCGAGTCGCAGGACGTCACTACCGTGGCCATGACCTTTGGTGAGCTGACCGAACTCACCGCGCAGATCACCGCGGCCACCGCGGCCCTCGCCGCCGCCGTGACCAGTGCGCTGGGCGCTGACAGCATGCGGATCGAGGATCGGCTACAGCTCGAACTCGGGAATGCGGTCAACGCCGAGATCGGCTAACTGACAGAGCCGCTGAGGCCTTGTACCCGGCGACTAGTCAGACTAACGTCTGGACAAATGTCCGACTATTTGGCGACCGAGCCTACCCGGCGGCTGCTGACACGCCGGCAGGCCGATACCGTGCACCGGCTGACGGAGGCCGGGGTCGAGGAAGTCCGCGAGTCTGGATACGAGAACCTGAGCATCCGCGACGTCGCGCGCCGCGCCGGCGTCGCGGCAGCCACCGCCTACACGTACTTCGCGTCCAAGGATCATCTGCTCACGGAGATTTTCTGGCGTCGGCTGAACGCGCTGCCACCGGTCGATGGGGCCAAGCAGCCGGCCAAGCGCCGGGTCATCGCCGTCTTGCGCGAGCTCGCCCTGCTCGTGTCGGCCGAGCCCCAGCTGGCCGCTGGGTGCACGGCCGCGATGTTCGGCAGCGAGCCGGATGTCCGCCAGCTCCGGCTCTACATCGGAATGAAGATTCACGACCGGATCGAGGCAGCCGCAGGCGCCGCCACCCCGGCGGCCCGGCTGCTCGAACTCGCCTATTTCGGCGCCATGGTCGAGGCAGGCCTCGGCTATACCACGTACGAGCGGATGGCGGACCGCCTCGCGGAGGCCGCCGAGCTGATCATGGAGTTACCCCCCGATGACCGCACCGGTCAAGTTCAGCCCGTATGACTATCAGATCCAGGACGATCCCTACCCCGTCTACGCCAGGCTCCGCGATGAGGCGCCGCTGTACCGGAACGAGGAGCTGGACTTCTGGGCGCTGTCCCGGCACGAGGACGTCGCCGCCGCGTTCCGCGACCACGCGCAGTTCTCTAACATCAACGGCGTCGCGCTCGACGCTTCGGCCTGGGGCCCGAGAGCCCGCCGGGCCATGTCGTTCCTGGCCATGGATCCGCCTCGGCATACGCGCATGCGGCGGCTAGTCTCCGCCGGGTTCACCGCGCGGCGCGTCATCGGCCTGGAGCAGCGGACCCGCGAGCTGGCGCGCAAGCACCTGGCGGCCTGCCTGATCGAGGGTACGTTCGACTTTGTCGGCGAATTCTCCGGCCTGCTGCCCATGGACGTGGTCTCGGAGCTCGTCGGCGTTCCCCAGGCTGACCGGGCGCAGCTTCGCGGCTGGGCCGACACGCTCCTGGACCGAGAGGACGGCCTGGCGGCCGTGCCCCGCGCCGGGTCCGAGGCCGCGCTCAACCTGATCGTGTACTTCGTCGATATGGTGGCGCAGCGCCGGGCCCGGCCCGATGGCGGCGAGGGTGCAGCGGACCTGACGTCAGCCCTGCTCGCGGCCGAGATCGACGGGGACAAGCTGAGCGACGACGAGATAGTCGGCTTCCTGTTCCTGATGATCGTGGCGGGCAACGAGACAACCACGAAGCTGCTGGCCAACGCGATCTACTGGGGCTGGCGTTACCCCGCGCAGCTGGCCAAGCCGATGAGCGATCCGGCCTACATCGCGCCTTGGGTCGAGGAGACGCTGCGGTACGACTCGACCAGCCAGGTAATCGCGCGGACGGTGACGAGCGACTTCACCGCGCACGGCCAGACGGTGCCGGCCGGCGAGCGGATCGCGCTGCTGATCGGCTCGGCTAACCGCGATCCGGCCGTGTTCAGCGACCCTGACCGCTACGACCTTGACCGTGACACCTCGCAGCAGATCAGCTTCGGTTCTGGCCGTCACTACTGCCTCGGCGCGAATCTGGCCCGGCTGGAGGCAACCGTCGCCCTCACCGAGTTCATCCGGCACGTCCGGCGGTACGACGTCGACGAGGCCAAGGCCGAGCGCGTCCACTCGGCCAATGTCCGCGGCTTCACGATGCTGCCGGTGACCGTCGAGGTGCGCTGACGATGCCCCAGATCAGGAAGGGGAGTGCTCCATGCGCTACGGCGTCGTGCTGTTCACCAGCGACCGTGGCATTACCCCGGCGCGGGCAGCGCGGGCCGCCGAGGCGGCGGGCTTCGATACCTTCTACGTCCCCGAGCACACCCACATCCCGGTCCGGCGGGACGCGCCGCACCCGCGTACCGGCACCCAGGAACTGCCCGACGACCGCTACATGCGCACCCTCGACCCGTGGGTGGCGCTGAGCGGCGCCGCCGCCGTGACCTCCAGGATCCGGCTCGGGACAGCGGTGGCGCTGCCCGCGGAGCATGACCCGATCACGCTGGCCAAGACCGTTGCCTCGCTCGATCACTTGTCCGGCGGGCGGGTGGTGCTGGGCGTGGGGTTCGGCTGGAACACCGACGAACTGAGCGATCACGGCGTGCCGGCTGGCCGGCGCCGGACCGTGCTGCGCGAGTACCTGGAGGCGATGCAGGCACTCTGGTCGCAGGACGAGGCCAGCTATGAGGGCGAGTTCGTGACGTTCGGCCCCTCATGGGCCTGGCCCAAGCCGGTCCAGCGGCCGCGGATCCCAGTCATCGTCGGGGCGGGCGGGAGCGACAAGGCTTTCGCCTGGATCGCCAGGTCAGGCGACGGCTGGCTGACCACGCCGGGTGAGACCGACCTGGATGCCAAGGTCGCACGTCTCCTTCAGGCCTGGCGCGACGCCGGACGCGCCGGGAAGCCGCAGGTCCACGTGCTGGCTGGCAAGCCCGATCCGGGGACACTGGCGCGCTGGCAGGAGATCGGGGTTACCGACGTGGCGTTCGGCCTGCCGGACCGGTCGGAGGACGAGGTGGTCGCCTACCTCGCCCGGCTGGCCGGACGGGCGGGCCTGGCACCGTGACCCGTGCCAGGGCCTGTTTGACTCGGACCTGCGCGAGCGGAGCGGACGTTAGCAATATGGCACGTCGTTTCGCGCCAGCCCGGCTGTGAAGATCGAGATCGCCCGGCGCATCACGGTTGGGGACTACGTCGTCGACGAGGAGCACCTCAGCAATCTCGGTGATCCGCCGGCGGCGGGCGAGATACACGCGTCGTCGCCAACCGCGTCTCCGGTGGTCTGATCAGCCGGGTCCTCTTGCTGGCGAGCACCCGCCTGCCCGCGCGGGACGGCTAATAGCTGATACTCACGTCGGGAGTGAGCGCCACGGACTGGCAGGCCAGGATGTAACCGTCGGCCAGGTCGGCGTCCTCAAGCACCTCGTTGTGGGCCATCTCAACCTCGCCGCCGGTCAGCTGGCAGGCGCAGGCGCCGCAGACGCCCTCCCGGCATGAGTACGGCGGATCCAGCTCGGCGTCGATCATCACATCCAGCATCCGCGTCCCGCGGGGCCAGGTCAGAGAGCGCGTTTCGCCGTCGAGCGTGACCTGGAGCGTGGCGGTTACCCCACCTTCGACCGGCTCCGGTGCTTCGAACGGATTGTCCTGCAGGGACAAGAACCGTTCCACCCGCACGCCGCGGGGCGGGACGCCCACCGATGCGGCCGCCTCCTTCACGACCGCGAGGTACGGATCGGGCCCGCAGGCGTAGACCTGGTACCCGGCGAACGGCCGCAGCAGCGGCTGGAGTCCGTCCGCCGTTGGCGTGCCCTGCACCGAATCGAGCCAGTGCACTACCAGGAGCCGCGGGCCCGCGGCGGCGGCCAGCTCGCGCAGAATCGTTCCGAAGATGATCGAGTTCTCGTCGCGGTTGGCGTAGACCAGCACGATCCGACCCTGGCCCGCCGCGACTGCTGACTTCAGGATCGACATCACCGGGGTGATCCCGCTGCCTGCCGCGAGCAGCAGAAAGTCGCCGTCCAGCGACGCCGGGGTGAACAGCCCGGCCGGCGGCAGCACGTCCAGCACGGTGCCGGGCCGAACGTTGTCGCCTATCCAGTGCGACGCGAACCCGCCCGCCGTCCGCTTCACCGTCACAGCGTGCTTGTCCCCGGTCAGCGGCGAACTCGACAGCGAGTAGCAACGCGCGACCGAGCCATCCCGGTCACTCGGGATGCGCAACGTCAGGAACTGCCCCGGCTTGTAGGCAAAGGCGTCCGCGAGCTCCGGCGGCACGTCAAAGACCACCGAGCAGGCCTCGTCTGTCTCCGCGATAACAGCGTCCACCCGGAGCTGGTGGAAGGTGCGGGAGGAGCTCACGGGCTTGTCGGCCACTGTTCCGTTGACCACGGGGGCGCGACCGGCAGGCGGCCGTCGAGCGTGGCTGCCTCAATGCTGGCCCGCATGCTGCGGCAGCGCTCAATCAGCGCGGTCGGCTCACCGACAGCGGTGCGCCGGGCGAACTCGGCGCACTGCCGCACGGCGGCGGCGTCCCACTGCACGCTGGTGTGCTGCACGCTGAATTTCGCCGCCCGCACCATCGCGCCGCACGCCTCGCACACCACCTCGCGGTACTGGGACTGGCGCTCATCCGGCCGGGCCCGGCCGTCTGGCAGCGGTGTCCAGTCGGCGGTGACGCGGTCTGCCCGCCCCGCTGAGGTTTCGGTCATGCCTGGCTCGCTGCGCGCTCGCTACCCGCAGCCTCGCCGCCACCCACAGTCCCGCGGTCGGCCACAGTCCCGCCGCCGCCCATCGACTCCTCGGCCGCGGGCTGCATGGCGGCCAGGTTCGCCGCCACCTCGGCCTCCCACGCCTCGACGGCACGGGTGGTGTCGATCTCGAACTCATGCCGCGCGGTCATGTCCGCGGGGATCTCCTCGACGTCCAGGTAAAACTGCTCGTACCAGCGCCGCAGCTGGTAGACCGGACCGTCGTCCGCGCACAGCAGCGGGTTGTCTATCCGGCTCTTGTGCGTCCAGATGTCCACATCCTGCTGGAAGCCCAGACCCACGAACTTGGCGAACTTGAGTGCCACCTTGTCGGCCTGCTCCGACGAGAGGCCAGGCAGCTTCTTCACGATGACGCCCCACTGCAGGACGAACTTCTCCGGAGCCACCGGATAGTG
>JASIBJ010000425.1 GCA_030045215.1 Streptosporangiaceae bacterium
GGATTCCGAGCGTGCAGCTCACCGCTGGCCGCGGGTTCGCGGCGCTGCAGCGCCACCGGCCTTTTGCCCTCGTCCAGGCGCCGATCGCATGGCTGTATGACAACTCCGCGCTGACGCGGGAGGACATGCAGATCAGCGCCAACACACGGCTGCCGGTGCTGGCCCGCGCCGCCGGGGCGATCCTTGTCGCAACGCCCGACGGCGGCACCAAATGGCTGTCCGCCCGCGACGCAGCCGTTTACCGGTCGGCTAGTGACATTCCGTACCCTACGGGTGCCAGCCTGGTGGCCTACGCCAAGCGGTTCCTGCACACTCCGTATCTGTGGGCCGGGCGCTCCGGGTTCGCGTTCGACTGCTCGGGCTTCACCTCCACCATCTACCAGGTGAACGGCATCACCATTCCCCGCGACGCCAGCGCCCAGGCGCAGTACGGGGGCGGCCGTATGGTCAGCAAGAACGATCTGCAGGCCGGCGACCTGCTGTTTTACGCCTCCAGCCAGGACCCGAGCTCGATCTACCACGTTGCCATGTACATCGGGCACCAGCAGATGATCGAGGCTTACGACGCCGCCACGCCCGTGCGGATCACCGCCGTCCGCTTCGGCACGGAGTACTGGGGAGCCGAGCGCTTCCTGCGCCCGCGGCCCACGGGGCGCCAGAGGACTGCGACCGACTCACTAGCTCCCGCTCCGCCACAGGAAGGGGTGCCGGTAACACAGGACCCGGCCCCGCGCGCGCTGGGGCATGGGTGGTCGTCAGCGTGGCTGGAATGGGTTGACGGTGGGCCGGTTGCTAGCTTGCCTCGCCGCGTCGAGGGGTTGTGAAAGCATTGGAGGATTCGCGGCTTTCACCGAAGAACAGTTCGCGGCATCCTCCAAGAGCGCGAGCGAAGGCTGTCGTCGCTGTGAGCTGTCTGCTGGTGACATGCCTGAGCGCAGCCTGCGGGCCCACGGCGCCTTCTGCGTTTTCAACTCCGCCAGCCGCTATCAGGACCGCGGCGCCGGTTGCCACCGCCGCCGTTCTGCCGCCGGTGACGGCCCGTCCGGTCACAGCCCCGGCCACGGCGTCGCGGTGCCCGCAGTACCCGGCGGCGACCTACGGCATCGACCCGAACCAGGTGGCCGACACCGGAGGCGGTGCCCAGCTGGTCACCGTCGTCGCTCCCTCGGCGGTGAGCTGGACCGGGATTTTCGTGGCCTGGTCCCGGGGAGTCAGCGGGTGCTGGAGCCCGGTGTCGTTTGCCGGGCAGCCTGCGCAGCCGTTCCGGGCCCAGACGGGCCACGGCGGGCTGCTGCCATTCGCACGGCGCGTGCCCGGCGACTGGGCCACCCCCACCGGCCTGTTCCCGTTTGGCACGATCATCTATGGCAACTCGCCCGTGAGCCCGACCACCCACTACCCCTACCACCACCTGGTGTGTGGTGATTGGTGGGACGAGCAGCCTGGCAGCCCGGCATATGACACATTCCAGCATGTGCCCTGCGGGATCACCCCGCCATACGGCGACGATTCCGAAGCCCTCTGGACTGAGATCCAGCCCTACCAGCACTTCATCGACATCAAAATGCCCAGCCCCCCCGACCATGGAGCCGGCATCTTCCTCCACGACGACATGCCCGAGGGGTACACCGAAGGCTGCGTCGCCCTGCCCGATGCTGAGCTTGACACCGTGCTCGGGTGGCTGAACCCCGCCGACCTGCCGCACATCCTTGTCACCGTCGGCTGACCTCCGGATTCCCGGCCCTGATTCCCGGTGGGCCTAGACACCCTCGCCGGGAGCCCGCTGCCTCACCCGCGTCACCCGCACCCCGATTCCTGGTCGTCAGGCCAGTCATCAGGACCCGAGGACAACGACCGCAGGGCCCACTCCCAAGCGTCGTCGGCCAGGATGGCAAACTCGCCACCGCGGGCAGACCGGACGTCCGTTGGAGCGCTGGGGTCTGCGAGGCAAGACAACCACCTGGGCAATGCAGTACGGGCGCAGGCGACGGGCATCGTCACTCTGCTACAGGCATTCGCTGCCGAGGTGAATATAGCGGCTGTTGGCTGCATTCCGGTCAACCCTGTTCCTGTGCACCCGGACGCCTGGCACGGGTCACTGCAGCGTCGTACTGATCCGCTGTTACCTTCAGTATGCGCATGAGATCGCCGAGAACTTCCCTGCTCATGTTCACCCGGCCATAGACAGCGACCTTTAACGCGCTCGCTCCCAGCGCGGCGACCCGCTCAGCGCGTTCCTCGGGATCAGCGGGAATCACTGGTGGTGAGACGCTGCCCACCGCCACGTAGATTCCATCTGGGACGCCGCTCTCTGACGGCGACCCTACCTGAGCTAGGACCTGATTGACATGCTGCACTGGGCACGCCTCGGCCGCGCTCCAGTCAAGCCTGACCGAGACCTGTTCCGGCATTGCCACGCCCACGTTCTCACCGCCTTAAAGTTGCTCCCAGGCTTACTCCATGGCCTCGCCCTAGGCAAGATTGCGGGTCCGAACCTGGTGGCGGCCACCACCTGATGCTGCTCGGGCCGCAGGCATCGCCAAGGCAGTTCCTAGGAAATGAGGTAGATCACAGCCTCGCCCGCCGCGGCGGGCCTTGGTGCGGGCCGCCCCGTCCGGCGGGCGGGTGCCGGACCGGTGACCAGACGGTGTACAGC
Organism: Streptosporangiaceae bacterium; assembly: GCA_030045215.1. The sequence continues at coordinate 2,657 of JASIBJ010000425.1, forward strand.
AGGGCGGCATTATGCTGCCGTCTGCGCTGGTGAGAGTCGGTTCACGAGCTTAACGGTAGTCTGGATCAAGCCCTGAGCAGGCGCAGAGGCTGATACTGATTTGACTTGAACCCCTTTCGTGCCTAATGCTTTGTCCTGCGCCGCAAGAGCGGGAGGCCGTCGGCATCCGGCTCCAGGCGCCAGCTCCCACCCCAAGTCAGCTACGACGATCCCCTTCGGGTCGGCGTCTGCCAGGGGTATGCTGTGTATACGGAAAGTAACCAAGCTAGTCCAGACCGGCTAACCGACTTGACAGGCTTAGGGCCGAAAGGTAAGTTAGCAGGGTTGCCCCCGAAGAGGTTGTGAGACCTCGGACGGTGAGCGTCCGCTCCTTGAGAACTCAACAGCGTGCTAAAAGCCAGTGCACATGCACATCCTCGTCAATGGGGTGGGCTTCCCCGATTTTTCGGCATGCCCACCTGAGGATTTTTGCCAGATCGTCCCCAGGGATCGTCAAGATCCTTCGGGGGCATCTCTTCAGGTCTGCACACCGCCTGGTGCCCTCGGGTACC